>NZ_JAWNEI010000017.1:0-81694 GCF_034107425.1 Enterobacter sp. 148H3
TGCCCACACAGATTGTCTGATAAATTGTTAAAGAGCAGTGCCGCTTCGCTTTTCGCAGCGGCGCGGGGTGTGCATATTACGCTTTCCCGCTTCAGAGTCAAGCGTTTATTTTCGCTTTTCTCTGCTGGCGTTCATCGCTGAACTCCGCTAACCCGGCGGCGTGTGTGCCGTTGTTCCGTGTCAGTGGAGGCGCATTATAGGGAGTTATTCCGACGTGACAAGCACAAAATACAAAAAACTTATCGTTCGCTCACTTTTCAAGCTTAACGCTTATTTAAGTCGCGAATCGCCCGTTAAATGTGCGATTTCCCGGGCAAAACTAGCCACCTGCGACCAGTCGGTATAAACCACTTCTTTACGCGTATCGGTTTCACCTCCGGTCATCTTCATAATAAGACGGATCATAAAGCGGTCATACCAACGATAGCGAGGGTAGCGCAGCGCACCGGCAAAGACAGCGCAAAGGTCTGGCTGCCACGGCGAGCTGAGTAAAAACTTGCGCGTGTAGCTGTTAGTCTGCGGCGTACGCTTCTCTGCTTTACGTGCGACCAGATTTACCGAGTAAAACGCTCCGGGCAATTTCTTGAGCACCGCGGTGTGCTTTTTCACAAAGCGATCCAGCGCCGGATGGAAATGCCCGTAACGAATTGACGCGCCAATTACCACGCGATCGTAATCCTGCCAGGTTATCTGATCCGCACGGTTCAGGTTTACCACATCCGAATATATCCCCAGCTCTTTGAGTTCAGATGCCAGATACGCGGCAATCTCACGCGTTTGCCCGTCTCGCGTAGAGAAAAGAATGAGTGTTTTCATCAACGGCTCCTTACTCGCGCCAGAATGTAGGGGTGAAGAGCACCAGCAGCGTAAAGACCTCAAGGCGACCAAACAGCATATTGGCGATGAGGATCCATTTCGCGACGGGGTTCATACTCGCAAAGTTATCCGCCACAACCCCCAGGCCAGGCCCGAGGTTATTCAATGTTGCCACCACGGACGCAAAGGCGGAGAAATCATCCACACCCGTCGCGATAATCGCCAACATACTGACGATAAAGACCAGCGCATACGCCGAGAAGAATCCCCACACCGCTTCGAGGATACGTTCCGGCAGCGCGCGGTTCCCTAGCTTAATGCTGTAGACCGCGTTCGGGTGGACCAGACGCTTCAGCTCACGGTTGCCCTGCTTGAACAGAAGCAGAATACGAATCACCTTCAGGCCACCGCCCGTGGACCCCGCACAGCCCCCAATAAATGCAGAGCATAAAAGCAGCACCGGCAGGAACAGCGGCCAACGGGCGATACTGTCCGTGGTAAACCCGGCTGTCGTCGCCATCGATACCACCTGGAAGAACGCCTGATTTAGCGTGGTCAGCGCGGAGTTATAGACATCATGGAACCACAGCACCAGAGTACAGATGATCACCAGCGTAAGCTGGACCCCAATGAACATGCGGAACTCAGGGTCACGCCAGTACACCTTCAGGCTGCGCCCGCTCAGTAAAGAGAAGTGCAAACCGTAGTTACAGCCAGAGATCAGCAGGAAAATGGCAATGATAGTGTTAATCGTTGGGCTGTTGAAGTAGCCCACGCTGGCATCGTGGGTAGAGAACCCGCCAATGGCAATCGTCGCGAAACTGTGTCCAATGGCGTCGAAAGCAGGCATCCCGGCAAACCATAGCGCCAGCGCACAGGCTACCGTCAGCAAGACATAAATCAGCCACAGGGTTTTCGCCGTCTCGGCAATACGCGGGCGCATCTTGTTATCTTTCAGAGGCCCGGGCATTTCGGCGCGATAGAGCTGCATGCCACCAACGCCCAGAATAGGGAGAATAGCCACTGCAAGGACGATGATCCCCATACCGCCGAACCACTGCAGCATCTGGCGATAAAAGAGAATGGCGTGGGGTAGTGAATCCAGCCCGACCAGCGTCGTCGCCCCAGTGGTTGTTAAACCCGAGAACGATTCAAAAAAGGCATCCGTGATGCTCAGATTAGGCTGTTCAGAGAAGATAAAGGGCAGCGAACCGACGCTCCCCAGCACCGTCCAGAACAGGACCACAATCAAAAATCCTTCGCGAGATTTCAGTTCACCTTTCTGACGACGGTTTGGCCACCACAGCAGCGAGCCAATCGCCAGCGCGACAAAGAAGGTCTGGGTGAATGCCCGCCCCGCACCGTCCCGGTAGATAAGCGCCACCAGTCCTGGGAGAATCATCGTCCCGGAAAAGAGTATGACCAGCAGTCCAACGATTCGGGTTATGGCACGAAAATGCATCTCTGCCGCTTCCTTTGGTATTCAAAAGTGAGGTGGGGATTATTCTTCAATCGGCAGCAATTGCAACGAACCACGACTAAAATCAGCCAGTTTTGCTGAAAAAGCAGCCAGTTCCGCCTGAGGAAGCGCCACGCGTAATTGCACCATTGCCTGATATTCGCTGTGTGCGATGACACCGTTAAACTGCCGCAGCAGCGCTTCAATACCCGATAGCTGGGCGTAATCGCATAATAAAGTATATTCGGTAAGCGGCGTTTTGCGGGTAGTGACCAGCATATTAAGCGCCTGCTGCACGCCCCCGCCATAGGCTTTTACCAGCCCACCGGTGCCTAACAAAATGCCGCCGTAGTAGCGCACCACCACGGCGGTTATTTCGCCCACGCCGCTGCCCATCAGCTGCGAAAGCATAGGCTTACCGGCCGTGCCCGCCGGTTCACCGTCGTCGGAAAACCCCAGCTGTTGTGAATCGTCCGGCGGCCCTGCTACCCACGCCACGCAGTGGTGGCGGGCGTCAGGATGCTCAGCCCGAACGGACTCGACAAACGCCTTTGCCGCCTCTACGCCGTCGGTATGCGCCAGCAGCGTAATAAAGCGGCTTTTCTTGATTTCCTCAACAAAGGTGACCGGTTCAGCCGGTATCAGCCAGCTTTCCATCAGGCCAGCTTCAGGTCTCGCGTCATGTTCTCGATACCGTTTTCATGAACCACAACGTTATCTTCGATACGAATACCGCCAAACGGCTTCAGCGCGTCAATTTTTTCCCAGTTGAAGTGCTTGCTGAACTGGCCTTCACGCCACGGCGCCAGCAGGGATTCAATAAAGTAGATCCCCGGCTCAATCGTCAGCACCATACGCGGCTCCAGAATACGGGTGCAGCGCAGGTAAGGATATTTAGACGGTGCCGCCAGGTGCGTGCCGGTATCATCCTGCATAAAGCCCGCAACGTCGTGAACCTGCAGGCCCAGCGGGTGGCCGATACCGTGCGGCATGAATGGCCCGGTCAGATCGTTCTCAACCATCGCCTCTTCGCTCATGTCTTTCACAATCTGGTGCTTACGCAGCAGTTTAGCAATGCGCTGATGGAACTGAATGTGGTAATCCACATAGCTGGTTCCCGCCTTCATGGTGCCAATAAGCGCCAGCTGTTCATCGTTCACGTCTTTAATAAGCTGCGCGAAATCGGTATCCGCATTCGCCGCCCAGGTACGGGTCAGATCGGCCGCGTAGCCGTTATATTCTGCCCCTGCGTCCAGCAGGAAGCTGCGCATTTCCGACGGAACATGATGATCCAGTTTGGTGTAGTGGAGTACAGACGCGTGCTCATTCAGCGCGACGATGTTGCTGTACGGCACGTCGGTATCACGGTGGCCTGTCGCGGTCAGATAAGCCTGATTGATGTCGAACTCGCTCATACCCGACTGGAATGCTTCATGCGCCGCACGGTGTCCATTTACCGCCGTTTTTTGCGCTTCACGCATGCAGTAAAGTTCGTAGTCGGTTTTATAGGCTCGGTAATAGTGGAGGTAATCCAGCACCCCTTTCGGGTTGAGTTTGTCTGCCGCAATATCCAGGCCCAATGCACGCTCCGGAACAGGGCCAATATAGGCGATGTTGCCACGCGCTGCAGGCAGCTGGCTGCCAATGCCGTCCGCTTTTGGCAGCGCAATGACCTCAATTTCTTCCGTCCAGAAAGAGGTCGGCAGCGGCTCAACGTTGTGCCAGTAATCAACCGGCAGGTAGAACCACAGTTTCGGCTTGTTCACACCATCTACCAGCAGCCAGCAGTTGGGAACCTGCGTCACCGGCACCCAGGCCTTAAACTGTGGGTTCACCTTAAACGGATAAGCGTGGTCATCCAGAAAGGTATTCATCAGCTCGCCGGAGTGGATCAGCAGCGCATCCAGCTTAAAGCGGGCCAGTACATCGCGGGTACGTTCCTGTAGGGTAACGATATGATTTTTATAAAGCGAAGCCAGTGAGTCCATCATTATTCCTTTCGTTTTTTGACCTCAAGTCATCGCATCTTAGCACACCTCACTCCGGCTGCGTGATTTCCACCGACCGTGATCAATGCAGCATTTTCTTAATGAGTAATTTGCATTTTATTAACATAAATCCCACACTCCGATTCATCTGGTATGACCAGATCCAATTGCTGGATTCAGGAGACTGACATGCTCTACAAAGGCGACACCCTGTACCTCCACTGGCTGGAAGATGGCATTGCCGAACTGGTGTTCGATGCCCCCGGCTCAGTGAACAAACTTGATACCGCGACGGTGGCCAGTCTTGGCCAGGCGCTGGATGTTCTTGAAAAACAACCTGAATTAAAAGGGCTGCTGCTGCGTTCGAACAAAGCGGCCTTTATCGTCGGTGCCGATATCACCGAGTTCCTTTCGCTGTTCCTGGTTCCGGAAGAACAGCTGAGCCAGTGGCTGCACTTTGCCAACAGCGTCTTTAATCGTCTGGAAGATCTGCCTGTCCCGACCATTTCCGCCGTTAACGGTTATGCGCTGGGCGGTGGTTGCGAATGCGTGCTGGCGACCGACTACCGCCTGGCGACGCCGGACCTGCGCATCGGCCTGCCGGAAACCAAGCTGGGCATCATGCCGGGCTTTGGCGGCTCCGTGCGTATGCCGCGCATGCTGGGTGCCGACAGCGCCCTGGAGATCATTGCCGCAGGTAAAGATGTCGGCGCCGAACAGGCGCAGAAAATTGGCCTGGTCGACGGCGTTGTAAAACCTGAGAAGCTGGTTGAAGGCGCACTCGCCATTCTGCGTCAGGCAATCAACGGCGATCTCGACTGGAAAGCCAAACGCCAGCCGAAGCTGGAACCGTTAAAACTCAGCAAGATTGAAGCCACCATGAGCTTCACCATCGCCAAAGGCATGGTGATGCAGACGGCGGGTAAACACTACCCGGCGCCGATCACGGCGGTGAAAACCATTGAAGCTGCTGCCCGCCTTGGTCGCGATGAAGCGCTGAAGCTCGAAAATCAGAGCTTTGTCCCGCTGGCGCACACCAATGAAGCCCGCGCGCTGGTCGGTATCTTCCTCAACGATCAGTTCGTAAAAGGGAAAGCCAAACAGCTGACTAAAAACGTTGAGACGCCAAAACATGCGGCGGTACTCGGCGCGGGGATTATGGGTGGCGGCATCGCTTACCAGTCGGCCTGGAAAGGCGTGCCGGTAGTGATGAAAGACATCAGCGAAAAATCCCTGACGCTGGGCATGACCGAAGCGGCCAAGCTGCTGAACAAACAGCTTGAGCGCGGCAAAATTGACGGGCTGAAGCTCGCAGGCGTGATCTCCACCATCCAGCCCGTGCTGGAATACAGCGGTTTTGATCGTGTCGACGTGGTGGTCGAAGCCGTCGTCGAGAACCCGAAGGTCAAAAAAGCGGTGCTGGCGGAAACGGAAGACAAGGTTCGCCCGGATACCGTGCTGGCCTCTAACACCTCCACCATTCCAATCAGTGAACTGGCGAGCGTGCTGAAGCGTCCGGAAAACTTCTGCGGTATGCACTTCTTCAACCCGGTACATCGTATGCCGCTGGTCGAAGTGATCCGAGGGGAAAAAACCTCTGACGAAACCATCGCTAAAGTGGTGGCATGGGCGAGCAAGATGGGCAAAACGCCGATCGTTGTTAACGACTGCCCGGGCTTCTTCGTCAACCGCGTGCTGTTCCCTTACTTCGCCGGATTCAGCCAGCTGCTGCGCGACGGCGCGGACTTCCGCAAAATCGACAAAGTGATGGAAAAGCAGTTCGGCTGGCCGATGGGCCCGGCGTATCTGCTGGACGTTGTAGGCATTGATACCGCCCACCACGCCCAGGCGGTGATGGCGGCAGGCTTCCCGCAGCGCATGCAGAAAGACTATCGCGACGCCATTGACGCGCTGTTCGACGCTAACCGCTTCGGCCAGAAAAACGGTCTGGGCTTCTGGCGCTATAAAGAAGACAGCAAAGGCAAACCGAAGAAAGAAGAAGACGCGGCGGTGGATAGCCTGCTGGCCGACGTTAGCCAGCCAAAACGCGACTTCACCGACGATGAGATCATCGCCCGCATGATGATCCCGATGATCAACGAAGTGGTGCGCTGCCTC
Source organism: Enterobacter sp. 148H3 (assembly GCF_034107425.1). Taxonomy (NCBI): domain Bacteria; kingdom Pseudomonadati; phylum Pseudomonadota; class Gammaproteobacteria; order Enterobacterales; family Enterobacteriaceae; genus Enterobacter; species Enterobacter sp. 148H3. The sequence goes on from NZ_JAWNEI010000017.1 coordinate 6,382, forward strand.
GAAGAAGGCATCATCGCCAGCCCGGCAGAAGCCGACATGGCGCTGGTTTACGGCCTGGGCTTCCCTCCGTTCCACGGCGGCGCGTTCCGCTGGCTGGACACTCTCGGCAGCGCCCGCTATCTCGATATGGCTCAGCAGTATCAGCACCTCGGCCCGCTTTATGAGGTGCCGGAAGGTCTGCGTAGCAAAGCGCGCCATAACGAACCCTACTATCCCGCAGTTGAGCCAGCCCGTCCGGTTGGCGAGCTGAAAACGGCTTAAGGAGTCACAATGGAAAAGGTTGTCATTGTTGATGCAATTCGCACCCCGATGGGCCGTTCAAAAGGCGGCGCGTTCCGTAACGTGCGTGCGGAAGACCTCTCTGCGCACCTGATGCGTAGCCTGCTGGCGCGTAACCCGGCGCTGGATCCGGCTGCGCTGGACGATATCTACTGGGGCTGCGTGCAGCAGACCCTGGAGCAGGGCTTCAACATCGCCCGCAACGCGTCGCTGCTGGCGGAGATCCCACATTCGGTTCCGGCCGTCACCGTCAACCGCCTGTGCGGTTCATCAATGCAGGCGCTGCACGACGCGGCACGCATGATCATGACCGGTGATGCGCAGGCCTGCCTGGTGGGCGGCGTCGAGCACATGGGGCACGTGCCGATGAGCCACGGGGTCGATTTCCACCCGGGGATGAGCCGCAACGTGGCGAAAGCCGCGGGGATGATGGGTCTCACCGCCGAGATGCTCTCCCGCCTGCACGGCATCAGCCGCGAAATGCAGGATGCCTTTGCCGCGCGCTCTCACGCTCGCGCATGGGCCGCCACGCAGTCCGGCGCCTTTAAGAATGAGATCATCCCGACCGGCGGCCACGATGCAGACGGCGTTCTGAAGCAGTTCAGCTACGACGAAGTCATCCGCCCGGAAACCACCGTCGAAGCGCTTTCTACGCTGCGTCCGGCGTTTGACCCGGTCACCGGTACGGTCACAGCAGGGACCTCGTCGGCGCTGTCAGACGGTGCCGCCGCGATGCTGGTGATGAGCGAAAGCCGCGCCCGCGAGCTAGGATTAACGCCTCGCGCTCGGGTACGCTCGATGGCGGTCGTGGGCTGCGATCCGTCGATCATGGGCTACGGCCCGGTTCCGGCTTCAAAGCTGGCGCTGAAAAAAGCGGGATTAACCGCCAGCGACATCGACCTGTTTGAGATGAACGAAGCGTTCGCCGCGCAGATCCTGCCGTGCATTAAGGATCTGGGGCTGATGGAGCAGATCGACGAGAAGATTAACCTCAACGGCGGCGCGATCGCCCTCGGTCACCCGCTGGGCTGCTCCGGGGCGCGTATCAGCACGACGCTGATCAACCTGATGGAACGCAAAGATGCCCAGTTTGGTCTGGCAACGATGTGTATTGGGCTGGGTCAGGGTATCGCGACGGTGTTTGAGAGAGTGTGATAAAAAACCGGGTCGCAAATGCGACCCGGCAGAAGTTTAGTTGCCGTTCTTCCCGCCTGTCAGGGGCGGGCTTTTTACTTAAATGAAGGCAAACGCATCGCCAAACAGGCGGTCTTCACGCGCGTCACGTTCGTTACAGAACAGATCGCGGGCGATTTTCGCCATCTCAAAACGGCCAGCGATATAAATATCGTGCCCTGCCAGCGTGCCGTGATCCTGCAGCACCGCCGTCAGCACCGTCCCGCTACGCCCGCGCCAGCCCTCTTCCGGCTGCTCAACCACCGGCTCAATCCGCAGGTTAGGATGGGTTACGCTCAGCGCTTCCAGTTCAGACAGGTCATACAGGTGTTTCTCTTCACGGCCACCCCAGTAGATCGTGATATCACGGTCCGGGTTACGCGCCAGGGCGGTTAACAGAATGGAGCGCACATAGGAGAAGCCTGTACCACCGGCAATCAGGATCAGCGGACGGTCTTCGTCATCGCGCAGCCACGCATCGCCGTGCGGAATATCCACCACGATTTCACGTTCCTTCAGGATCCGATCCATCACCGCCATTGCATACAGGTTAAGCTCTGACGCACCAATATGAAGCTCAATAAATTCCTGCTCCGCTGGCGTGGAGGCCATGGAGAAAGGACGCTTATCACGCTCATCCATCACAACCATCAGGTACTGACCCGCGCGGAAAGAGAATGGCGCTTCTGGCACTAAACGGACGCGATATACGGTGTCGGTGATGGCATCTACCGAGGTCACTTTACAGCTTAAGGTTGTCATTCGCTCTCTCTGTCGGGAAGTCTATAGGGCTTAACGGTCAGCTCAGGGTTTACCGTTATTCATTATGGCCAGCTCGTCCCAGATCGCGTCAATGCGCGCGGTCACAGCAGGATCTTTTTTGATCGGGCGACCCCATTCACGGTCGGTTTCGCCAGGCCATTTATTTGTGGCATCCAGTCCCATCTTTGAGCCAAGACCGGAAACCGGCGAGGCAAAATCCAGATAATCAATCGGCGTGTTTTCGACTAACACCGTATCGCGCGCCGGGTCCATTCGCGTGGTAATGGCCCAGATTACGTCATTCCAGTCGCGGGCGTTAACGTCATCATCGCAGACAATAACAAATTTGGTATACATAAACTGGCGCAGGAAAGACCACACGCCCATCATTACGCGTTTAGCATGACCAGGATACTGCTTCTTCATCGTGACCACCGCCATGCGATAGGAGCATCCTTCAGGCGGCAGATAAAAATCAACAATTTCCGGGAACTGCTTTTGCAGAATCGGCACAAACACTTCGTTCAGCGCCACGCCCAGTACCGCGGGTTCATCCGGTGGACGCCCGGTATACGTGGAGTGATAAATCGCATCTTCACGCTGCGTAATGTGCGTCACGGTAAACACCGGGAAGTTATCCACTTCGTTGTAATAGCCGGTGTGGTCGCCGTAAGGGCCTTCTGGCGCCATTTCACCCTGCTCAATGTAACCTTCCAGCACAATTTCTGCACTGGCCGGGACTTCGAGATCGTTAGAGATACACTTCACAACTTCCGTTTTCGTCCCGCGCAGCAGGCCTGCAAAGGCATATTCAGAGAGCGTATCCGGCACGGGCGTGACGGCTCCCAGAATGGTGGCCGGATCGGCGCCCAGGGCGACAGATACCGGGAAACGTTCACCCGGACGCGCAGCACACCACTCCTGTAAATCCAGCGCGCCGCCGCGATGCGACAGCCAGCGCATGATGAGCTTATTCTTGCCAATCAACTGCTGGCGGTAAATACCAAGATTCTGGCGCTCTTTGTGCGGGCCGCGCGTGACGGTCAGTCCCCAGGTGATCAGCGGCGCGGCATCTTCCGGCCAGCACTGCATGATAGGGATTTTAGTCAAATCAACCGCATCGCCTTCCAGCACCTTCTGCTGGCACGGCGCGCCGCGCAGGCGTTTGGTGGGCATGTTCAGCACCTGCTTAAACTGCGGCAGTTTGTCGAACAGATCGCGGAAGCCTTTCGGCGGCTCCGGCTCTTTCAGGAAGGCCAGCAGCTTACCGACTTCACGCAGCGCCGTGACGTCTTCCTGCCCCATCCCCAGTGCGACGCGACGCGGCGTACCAAACAGGTTGCACAGAACCGGCATTGAGTAACCTTTTGGATTTTCAAACAGTAACGCGGGGCCACCGGCACGCAGGGTGCGGTCAGCAATTTCTGTCATCTCCAGATAAGGATCAACAGGAAGTGTAATACGCTTGAGTTCACCCTGCTTTTCCAGCAGCGTCAGGAAGTCGCGGAGATCGTGGTATTTCATGCAGTTAATCATGGCCTCTCTGTAAGCGCTTCATTATACGGCGTAAGCCTGCTTGATGCTGTAATTTTGTTAAATTAGCGTGAAGTTATGCGTTCTGTCCCATTTTCGCCCATTATAATCAACTTAGCGATCCCGCCAGGGTTTTGATATGCTTGCGCCCCGAACTAAGGGAAAGAGTGATTATGCAGGCCTGGTATTTACTGTATTGCAAACGCGGGCAACTTCAGCGCGCGCAGGAACATCTTGAACGTCAGTCTGTAAATTGCCTGACGCCCGTGATCACGCTTGAAAAAATGCAGCGCGGGAAGCGCACAACCGTCAGCGAGCCGTTGTTCCCGAACTACCTCTTCGTGGAATTCGACCCGGAAGTCATCCACACCACCACCATCAGCGCAACGCGCGGCGTCAGCCACTTCGTTCGTTTTGGTGCCCACCCGGCAACGGTTCCGTCAACGGTCATTCATCAGCTGTCGATTTACCAACAGCCCGAAGGTCTCACCGACCCCGAAACCCCCTATACGGGCGATAGCGTCGTGATTACCGAAGGGGCTTTCGAAGGCCTGCAGGCGATTTTTGCCGAGCCGGACGGGGAAGCGCGCTCTATGCTGTTGCTTAATCTGCTGAACAAGCAGGTGCTGCAGAGCGTTAAAAACACCGACTTCCGTAAACTTTAAACATTTATCCCGAACAGCTTACGCACGTTGTCATCCGTCTGTGCCGAAAGCCAGTGCGGATCGTCTCCGCGCCGCTTCGCGACGCTCTCAATAATGTGCCCCAGATAAGCGGGCTCATTTCGTCGCGATGCCGGTTTGGGTTTCATATCGCGCGGCAGCAGATAAGGTGCGTCCGTTTCAAGGAGCAACCGGTCAGCCGGGATCGCTGGCAACAGCTCCCGAAGCTCAAGCCCGCGGCGCTCATCGCAAACCCAGCCGGTAATCCCCAGATAAAGCCCACGCTCCAGGCATTCCAGCGCCTCCTGCCGTGAGCCGGTGAAGCAGTGCAGCACCGCGCCGGGCAGTTTATCGAGCCACGGATCAAGCAGAGTCAGAAAACGCTCATGCGCGTCGCGGCAGTGCATAAATACGGGCATTTCAAGCTCTGCCGCTAGCGCAAGCTGGGCAGTGAATGCCTTTTCCTGCTCTTCAGGCGTGGAAAAGTTACGGTTGAAATCGAGGCCGCACTCGCCAATCGCCACCACTTCTGGTGTCTTTGCCAGCCTGCGTAGGGTGTCGCCACTTTGCGCGGTCCACTGGCTGCTGTCGTGAGGATGCACGCCAGCAGTAGACCAACAGCGATCGTATCGTTGCGCCAGCTGCTGGGCCTGCTCGCTCTCATGCAGGTTGGTGCCCGTCAGCAGCAGCCCTTTCACCCCGGCGGCAAACGCACGCGCAACCACCTCATCACGATCTTTCGCAAACTGCGAGCTGGTCAGGTTGAGTCCGATATCAAACATGCAAATCCCCATATAACAACCGCCCTCACGGGCGGCTGGTTTTACTCTTCAGTGGTCTTGTCGGACGTATCGTCTTCGTCATCCACTCGACGTCCTTTACCCACGTAGAAACGCGAGAAGAAAACGCCGACCTCAAACAGACAGTACATCGGTATGGCCAGCAGCGTCTGCGAGAACACATCCGGCGGCGTTAGCAGCATGCCGACCACGAAGGCGCCCACCAGAATATACGGACGCTTCTTACGCAGGTCATCCGGAGTCGTAACCCCTACCCAGCAAAGCAGTACAATGGCCACCGGCACTTCGAATGCCACGCCAAACGCCATAAACAGCGCCATCACAAAGCTGAGGTAGCTGGCAATATCCGTCGACACCTGGACCCCTTCCGGCGCGGTATGCGTCAGGAAGCCGAAGGCCAGCGGGAAGACAACGAAATAGGCAAACGCCATGCCGATATAGAACAGCAGCGAGCTGGACACCAGCAGCGGGATAACCAGCTTGCGTTCGTGTTTATACAGCGCGGGCGCCACAAACGCCCATACCTGGTAAAGAATGACGGGCGCAGAGGCTATCAACGACACCCAGAAGGTCAGCTTGATGGGGGTAAAGAACGGAGAAGCCACATCCGTCGCAATCATCGTTGCGCCCAGCGGCATCTGCTTAATTAATGGTGCAGAGACAACCTGGTAGATATCGTTGGCGAAATAAACCAGGCATAGAAAAATAACGAAAACTGCAATAATACAGTTTAACAGGCGCTTACGCAGCTCTATGAGGTGCGTAATCAGCGGTTGAGTATCATCTACTGCCATGTTTACGCTTTATCACTCGACGAGGGGGATGATTCGGAAACGGACGCAGCGGGCTTTACTTCCGCCGTTTTAGTTACCGGTTCTTCCGGCTGCGCCTGTTTTTTCACTTCGGTTTCCTGCGGCGTCTGTTCTGGCGCAGCAGCCTGATGTTCAGCGCTGGCAGGCGTTACGCCCTCGCGCTGCTCTTCGCTGCCCTTCACCACCGGGTTATGGATGGTGTTCGCTTCATCGCTCGCTTTTTCAGGATCGTTGACGCTGTAAGAGCGCTTCATGGATTCCGCCGCTTCACGCAGTTCATCCATTGAGGCTTTCAGTTCCGGCGTCAGATTATCCATGCTCGCCTTCTCGACCTTTTTGAGGCTTTCCTGAAATTCCTGCAGCTTAAGCTCCTGCGCCAGCTCATTCTGAACGGTCGATGCCAGCGATCTCATCGCACGCACCCAGCCCGCAACGGTTTTCACCGCCACCGGCAGACGCTGCGGCCCCAGCACGATCAGGCCAATCACAAAGACCAGCAGCAGCTCACCAAAACCAATGTCAAACACGACTTATACCTGCTCTTTATCGTGGCGTTTGGCGTCTTCCTTTTTGGCTTCTTCTTGCTTGTCGGAGATGGATTTAGCAGTAAAGTCAGCGTCCTGGCTGGTTTTATCCTGCTTGCTCTCATCATCGCTCATCGCTTTCTTAAAGCCTTTGATAGACGCGCCCAGATCGGAACCAATAGAACCGAGCTTTTTGGTGCCAAACAGCAGCACGACGATGACGGCAATGATCAACAATTGCCAGATACTGATACCACCCATACATGTTCCTCAGGGATAGATGATTAATGAGTCAGGTCGCATTATACGTATGCGACCCATCGATGGCGACGCAAACTCAGCGCGTTTTTCGCCATCCGGCAAGCCAGACTACCACCCCGCCAGCCATCAGCCAGGCTGGCATCATCTGCCAGTCCGGACGGTTGATCAGCAGCAGCGTACCGCTCAACAGCAGCGTTGCGCCAATCCCAAAGAGATAGCGGGACTGTCCCTGGCGAACACGGCTGGACTGAAGCTCGCGGGCGATTTTATCCATGCTGTGCTGAAGGTTCTTGCTCTGACGCAAACTGTCATAAACCAGTTCGGGAATTTCAGGCATTTTTTCTATCCAGAACGGGCCCTTCTCTTTCAGCGAGCGCACCAGCGCCGGAATGCCAACCTGATCCTTAATCCAGGATTCAAGGAAAGGTTTCGCAGTCTTCCACAAGTCTAACTGAGGATAGAGCTGTCGGCCTACACCCTCAACGTAAAGTAATGTTTTCTGAAGTAAAACTAGCTGTGGCTGAACTTCCATATTAAACCGGCGAGCCGTGTTGAACAGGTTCAACAGTACGTGCCCAAAGGAGATTTCCGCCAGTGGTTTTTCAAAAATCGGTTCACAAACGGTCCGGATCGCAAACTCGAACTCTTCGACGTTAGTGTCCGGCGGAACCCAGCCGGAATCGACGTGCAGCTCGGCCACCTTACGGTAGTCGCGGTTGAAGAACGCGATGAAGTTCTCAGCCAGATACCGTTTATCTTCTTTGTTCAGCGACCCCACAATCCCGCAGTCGATACCGATATATTTCGGGTCCTCAGGGTGTTCGTAGCTCACAAAGATATTGCCCGGATGCATGTCCGCATGGAAAAAGCTGTCGCGGAATACCTGGGTAAAGAAGACCTGTACGCCACGTTCGGCCAGGAGCTTCATGTTTGTTCCCTGCTTCTCCAGGGCTACGACATCCGAAACCGGAATACCGTAGATACGCTCCATCACCATCATGTTCTGGCTGCAGTAGTCAGAATAGACTTCAGGTACATAGAGCATCGGGCTGTTTTCAAAGTTACGGCGCAGCTGAATGGCATTTGCCGATTCGCGCAGCAGGTTAAGCTCATCAATCAGCGTTTTTTCATATTCCCGCACCACTTCCAGTGGACGAAGGCGACGCCCGTCCGGCAGCAAGCGTGGCACCCAGCGCGCCAGACGATAAATCAGCTTCATGTCCGCTTTGATGACTGGCAGGATGTCCGGACGAATAACTTTGATAACGACTTCTTTGCCGTTTTCTTTCAAACGCGCGGTGTGCACCTGCGCGATAGAGGCCGACGCCAGCGGCTGAATATCGAAATCGTCAAACCAGGTCTCGACGGGTACATTTCCCATCGCCTCTTCAATTTGCTTTTTCGCGCGCGCGCCGTCAAAGGGTGCGACGCGGTCCTGAAGCATTGCGAGCTCATCGGCAATGAGAGGCGGGAAGAGGTCGCGGCGGGTCGAAAGCATCTGCCCGAATTTAATCCATACCGGACCGAGTTCCTGCAGCGCCAGGCGCAGACGCTCACCCAGCGGTTGACCTTTGTGGCGATTGGGCATCCAGAACAGCATCCGCCGCCAGATGCGAAGCGGCAGCGTGATGCGCATTTTGGGAATAAGCTCGTCGAGCCCGTAGCTCAAAAAGGTGCGAATAATAAAATAGAGGCGCCGAATTTCACCAGGCGTCATTTGCCCTCCAGTTTTTCCAGCCGTTTGGTAAACGCATCAACCGCGCGTTCAACAGCAGCGGTTTCTTCCGCAAACCATGCAACTTCCAGTGGCCCGGGCGCCATTCGCCACTCCTCAGTCATCACTTCCGCCACATAGCGTTGTTGGCGCTGGAGGCTTTTACGCGCAAAGGAGGCGCCACCATGAAGGACTTTCCCGATGCCTTCGGCAGCAATGTCGCCGATAAAAGGCGCGAGCAGCTCTGCCGGATCGAACTCCGCCAGATCGGTGAGAGCAACGAAGTTCTGCACGACCTGAATGTCGCCTTCCACCTCCAGCTCACCGCTGCGGATAAGCGCCGTTAATTGCTGGCGATCGCGCAGTTTTGGCAGCACGCTCATGTGCGTGATGACCGAGCAGTCAGCTTCACCTTCCCACGCCCCCAGAACGTCAAGCTGGCGTTCGCTGAATACCAGCACAAGCGGCGTCGAGAACTCTTTTAAAACAATACGTAATATCTTCCCGTTTAGCCGCTGACGCGCTGCTTTCAGCGCCGGAGCACGATAGAGAAAGGCATTCAGTACGTTTTCGATACCTGCGGTGACTAAGGGCTTAAAGGGCACGGGACACCTCCACTCAGAACTTGTAACCGCGATGCAGCGCGACGACACCCGCCGTCAGGTTGAAATATTCAACGTTCTCAAATTCTGCATCCTGCATCATGGCTTTTAATGTGTCCTGATCCGGGTGCATACGGATAGATTCCGCCAGATAGCGGTAGCTTTCAGCGTCGTTAGCCACCAGCTCACCGATGCGCGGCAGCACGTGGAAGGAATAGGCGTCGTAAGCTTTGCTCAGCGGCTCAATAATCGGTTTGGAGAATTCAAGCACCAGCAGGCGTCCACCCGGCTTCAGCACGCGGTACATGGAGCGCAGCGCTTTTTCTTTATCGGTCACGTTACGCAGACCGAAGGAGATAGTGATGCAGTCAAAGGTATTGTCCGGGAACGGCAGCGCTTCGGCGTTTGCCTGCACATATTCAACATTCCCCACCACACCGATGTTACGCAGCTTTTCGCGTCCCATTTTCAGCATGGAGTCATTAATATCGGCGAGAACAACGCGACCGGTTTCACCCACCAGACGAGAGAATTTCGCGGTTAAATCGCCCGTACCGCCAGCTAAATCCAGCACCGTTTGTCCGCGACGCACGCCGCTACAGTCAATGGTGAAGCGCTTCCACAAGCGATGAATGCCGAACGACATCAGGTCATTCATCACATCGTACTTCGCCGCCACGGAATGAAATACGTGGGCCACCATGTCAGCTTTCTGCGCTTTGGCGACAGTCTGAAAGCCAAAGTGCGTTGTGTCTTGTGAATCGTCAGCCATCTTAGAGCCTGCTTATCAGTAAAATGTTCGTGAAGTGTATCAGATTGGGCGCGTTTGCCCTACGTTTCAACCACCGCGAAAAAAACGCGCTGGAATCTCGTCTGGTGATGAATCCGCCGCTAACGTGTTGTCTTCACTGTTTGTCTTTTGTTCGTTCGCCCCTTCTCGCAGGCGAAACTCGTCGTCCTGGGCGGTGGCCTGCTCGACCAATTCCGGATTAATCTCGCGTTTAACTTCTACTCCCAGACTGCGGAATGATTCAGCCTGCGCCAGCAGATTGCCACGTCCGGAGGCGAGTTTTTTCATCGCCTGGCGATAGTTATCCTGCGCACGATCCAGGCTTTGCCCGACTGAAGACATGTCGTCCACAAAGAGGCGCATTTTGTCGTACAGCTTGCTGGCACGATCGGCAATCTGCTGCGCGTTGCGACTCTGGTGCTCATAGCGCCACAGGTTCGCAATGGTGCGTAACGCCACCAGCAGCGTGGTGGGGCTGACCAACATAATATTATTTTTGAGCGCTTCGGTTATAAGCTCAGGCTGCCTGTCGAGTGCCAGCAGAAACGCGGGCTCTACCGGAATAAACATCAGGACATAGTCCAGCGAGCGCAGACCCGGCAGCTGCTGGTAGTCTTTTCTGCCGAGCAGGCGAATATGATTACGTACGGAGGCAATGTGCTCCTGCAGAGCTGACTCGCGCGTGTAGTCATCGTCCGCATTAAAGTAACGTTCATACGCCACCAGCGTCATTTTAGCGTCAATCACCACATCTTTGCCCTGCGGCAGCCGCACGATCACATCCGGCTGCATTCGTGAGCGGGCGTCGTTTTCGATACTCACCTGCGTTTCGTATTCATATCCTTCCCGCAGACCAGAAGCTTCCAGTACGCGGGTCAGCACCACCTCACCCCAGTTGCCCTGGGTTTTGTTGTCCCCTTTGAGCGCTCGGGTGAGGTTGACCGCTTCTTGTGCCATCTGGGCATTCAGCTGCTGAAGATTACGAATCTCATGAGCCAGGGTGTGCCGCTCACGGGCTTCCTGACCAAAACTGTCCTGCACCTGACGACGAAAACCGTCCAGCTGCTCGCGCAGAGGCGTCAGCAGACTGTTCAGGCTCTGGCGGTTTTGTTCGTCAACGCGGCGGTTGCTGTGCTCAAAAATGCGGTTCGCGAGATTCTCAAACTGTTCGCTGAGACGCTGCTCGCTGTTGATCATCTGGCGGATTTTGTCTTCCGCATGCAGTTGGGTGGATTCAAGGCGGGTGGTCACTTCGCGGAGATCGGCCTCCAGTGACGTGTTGATATCACGCAGGTTGCGCAGCTCGTTGTTGAGCAACTCACACTCATCGCGCCAGTGTTCGCTCAGCGCAAGCTGCTGTTTTATAGCGCTTAAATCAGCGACCATCTCTTCTCGCTCAGCCAGCTGGTCGGCCTTCTGCTGCGCATGCTGGTAGCTGGAAATCAGCCAGCCAATCCCTAAGCTCACCAACGCAATCACCGCGTAAATCAGGATTGAGATATCCACAATGCCCCCTGCATCAACGTATTACCCGCACAAAATAGAATTGTGCTGTATAAACGTCCAGTTTGAAAGGGTTTTCCTGCGAGGCGCTACGCAAAAAATAAAGGCCGAACGTGTCGGCCTTTGATTTAAGAAGAGAGGACTAGATCAGGCGACGCGCTGCTTCCACCACGATTTTCACTGCATGACTTTCGGTCTGCTTCATGGTTTCGGCGTTCGGGATCTCCTGCTGGGTACGGTTGACGATAACGCCCGCCACCATACCGGCACGCAGACCCTGGCTTGCGCACATGGTCAGCAGCGTTGCGGATTCCATTTCGTAGTTCATCACACCCATGGACTGCCACTCTTCCATTGAGCCTTTGAAACGGCTAACCACGCGGCCTGAGAAGGTATCGTAACGCTCCTGGCCCGGGTAGAAGGTGTCGGAAGACGCGGTTACGCCCACGTGAGTGGTTGCGCCTACGGATTTCGCAGCTTCAACCAGCGCGGTGGTACATTCGAAATCAGCCACTGCCGGGAATTCCATTGGTGCAAAATGCAGGCTTGCGCCGTCCAGACGGACGGACGCGGTCGTGACCAGAACGTCGCCGACGTTGATATGCGGCTGAATAGCGCCGGTCGTACCGATACGCAGGAAAGTGCGGATGCCCAGCTGCGCCAGCTCTTCAACAGCAATAGACGTAGACGGACCACCGATACCGGTAGAGCACACGATCACCGCTTTGCCATCCAGCTCTGCGCGCCAGGTGGTGAACTCACGATGGGCAGCCAGCTTGACCGGCTTATCCATCAGCGCGGCGATCTTTTCCACACGCTCCGGATCGCCAGGGACGATGGCGAGCGTAGCCCCTTGTAAATCGTTTTTAGTGAGGCCGAGATGAAAAACATCAGACTTAGACATAGGTGACTCCTCTGTGGGTCGGTTAGTCAGAAGAAGTAAAACGGTACTTTACAGAAGCAGTAAGCATATTTTCGTGACGAACCTCACCATGAATGAAAATGGTTACATTGAATTTCCATAAAAAAGTGATTTACATCACATTAACAAGTTATATCGCCAGGTGCTGCACAAAAGATAGACCGTTTAAGGCACTGTGAGTTGTTAACCTGGTGTCTATATTTACCTTTGCGCTAACTCATTGGTACGGAGAATGCCATGACTGAAAAAACCGGTTTTGCACCTGCTGCGGCCCCACATGCTTCAACCATCGTGTCGACTCCAGAAGCGGCAATTACCGCGGGCGAGACCTCTATTCCCTCGCAGGGGGAGAATATGCCTGCTTATCACGCCCGACCAAAATCGGCAGAGGGTCCGCTACCCATCGTGATTGTGATTCAGGAAATATTTGGTGTTCACGAACACATTCGCGACCTCTGCCGCCGGCTGGCGCTGGAAGGGTATCTGGCCGTTGCGCCAGAGCTCTACTTCCGTCAGGGCAATCCGAACGACTACAGTGATATTCCAACATTGCTCAGCAACCTGGTCAGCAAAGTCCCGGACGCGCAGGTGCTGGCCGATCTCGATCATGTCGCCAGCTGGGCGGCGCGCAACGGCGGCGATCCGCATCGTCTGCTGGTCACCGGTTTCTGCTGGGGCGGTCGCATTAGCTGGCTGTATGCCGCGCATAACCCGCAGCTCAAAGCTGCTGTCGCCTGGTACGGCAAACTGGTGGGTGAAAAAACGCTGAATTCGCCTAAACATCCCGTCGATATCGCCACCGAGTTAAATGCCCCCGTGTTAGGGCTTTATGGCGGTCAGGACACCGGTATTTCGCTGGATTCGGTAGAAACCATGCGCCATGCGCTGCGTGCGGCCAATGCGAAGGCGGAGATTGTGGTGTACCCGGATGCCGGGCATGCGTTTAACGCCGATTATCGTCCGAGCTATCACGCGGAATCAGCCAAAGATGGCTGGCAGAGAATGCTGGCGTGGTTTAGCCAGTACGGCGGTAAGAAAGCGTAATAACAATAAGCCCGGAGGCGGTTACGCCTTACCGGGCCATCCAATACCCCTACGCCTGACGCAAATTCTGCGCTGCCTTCACCATGTTCGCCAGCGCTGCGCGGGTTTCAGGCCAGCCGCGGGTTTTCAGTCCGCAGTCCGGGTTTACCCAAAGACGCTCTGCCGGAATACGCTGGGCCGCTTTTTTCAGCAGGGCTTCAATCCACTCCACGCTCGGCACGTTCGGGGAGTGGATGTCGTACACGCCCGGCCCGATTTCGTTCGGGTAGTCGAATTCTTCAAACGACTCCAGCAGCTCCATATCTGAACGCGAGGTCTCAATAGTGATCACGTCGGCGTCCAGCGCGGCAATAGAATCCATGATGTCGTTAAATTCGCAGTAACACATGTGGGTGTGGATCTGAGTGTCGTCCTTCGCCACCGCGGCGTTGATGCGGAACGCCTCCACGCCCCACTGCAGGTAGGCGTCCCAGTCGCTGCGACGCAGCGGCAGACCTTCGCGCAGGGCCGGTTCGTCAATCTGAATAATGCCAATGCCTGCGGCTTCCAGATCCGCCACCTCATCACGCAGCGCCAGGGCGATCTGTTTGGCGATGGTTTCACGGGTCACGTCTTCACGCGGGAAGGACCAGCAAAGAATGGTCACAGGACCGGTGAGCATGCCTTTCACCGGCTTGTCGGTCAGGGACTGGGCGTACTTCGCCCACTCAACCGTGATCGCTTCCGGACGGCTGACGTCACCGATGACCACCGGCGGCTTCACGCATCGGGAGCCATAGCTCTGCACCCAGCCGTTCTGGGTAAAGACGAAGCCGTCCAGGTGCTCGCCAAAGTATTCCACCATGTCATTACGCTCTGCTTCACCGTGCACCAGCACGTCCAGCCCAAGGCGTTCCTGCTCGATAATCGCCTGCTTGATGTGTTCCGCGATCCCGGTGCGGTAGTGATTCGCATCCAGATTGCCCTTTTTAAAGTCCAGACGCAGGCCGCGGATCTCGGTGGTCTGCGGGAAGGAACCAATCGTCGTGGTCGGCCACGCAGGCAGATTGAAGCGGGCGCGCTGGGCTTCGGCGCGCACCTCATACGGGCTCTGGCGCTGGCTGTCCTGGGCGGTGATGGCCGCCAGACGTTTTTCCACCGCCGGGTTATGCACGCGCGCGGAGTGGCGGCGCGCCCGGATCGGGGCGCTCCATTCGGTAATTGCCGCCGTGTCGCCGCTGTTCAGCGCGTCGCGCAGCAGGGCCAGCTCTTCACATTTTTGCAGCGCGAAGGCAAACCAGCTCTTTACTTCAGGGTCGAGACGGGTTTCCACGCTCAGGTCGATCGGGCTGTGCAGCAGCGAGCAGGACGAGGCCACCCACAGCTCACGTTTACCGACGATGTCTTTGATTTGTGCATATTTCTCGGTCAGATCGGCGCGCCAGACGTTACGGCCATTCACCAGACCGGCGGAGAGCAGCCAGTCTGCGGGCAGGCGCTTATGCAGCTCCGTCACATCATCTTTACCGTGTACAAGGTCTACGTGCAGGCCCTGCACCGGCAGCGCGGTAATCGTGTTCAGGTTCGGCGTCACGCCTTCGAAATAGGTTGTCAGTAGCAGCTTCACCTCCCCGGTGAGCGCATCATACGCCGGTTTGAAGGCATCGAGCCATTCCTGAGGCAACTCGAGCACCAGCGCCGGTTCGTCGATTTGCACCCACTGAATGCCGCGTTTGCCCAGCTCAATCAGCACCTGTTTGTAGACCGGCAGAATGTCCTTCAGCAGGCTCAGACGATCGAACTGCTCGCCTTTGACTTTCCCCAGCCACAGATAGGTCACTGGCCCCAGCAGCACGGGTTTAACCTGGTGGCCCAGCGCCAGCGCTTCGTCCACTTCATCCAGAAGCTGCGTCCAGGTCAGTTTAAACTGCTGACCTTTTACGAACTCCGGCACCATATAGTGATAGTTAGTGTTAAACCACTTAGTCATTTCCGCCGCTGCCGCTGGCTCACCCGTTGGGGCACGGCCACGGCCGATGCGGAACAGGGTATCGATATCTACCGATCCATCTTTGTTCTGATGACGAGCCGGCACGTTGCCAAGCAGCAGGCTGGTCGTCAGAACATGGTCGTACCAGGCGAAATCGCCCACCGGCAGCAGGTCAATGCCCGCCTGCTTCTGCTGATCCCAGTGGCGGGCGCGCAGCTCGCGTCCCACTGCCAGCAGCTCTTCACGCGTGGCGTTCCCTGCCCAGTAGCTTTCTTGCGCTTTTTTCAGCTCGCGACGCAGGCCAACGCGAGGGAAACCGAGAGTGTGATTGCGGATTGTCATGGTGTACCCCTTGTGAAATTCGTTATTTAGACGTCCAGATGTTTACACTTCTATAATTGGCAGGTACTGTATATTCCTCAAGCGCAAAATGTTCATGGCGAAGTGAAGGACTTTCATGATCGAGATTAAACACCTGAAAACGCTACAAGCGTTGCGAAACTGCGGTTCGCTCGCGGCTGCTGCGGCCACGCTGCACCAGACACAGTCCGCCCTTTCTCACCAGTTCAGCGATCTGGAACAACGCCTCGGCTTCCGTCTTTTTGTGCGTAAAAGCCAGCCGCTACGCTTTACGCCGCAGGGTGAAATTCTCCTTCAGCTGGCGAATCAGGTTCTGCCGCAAATCGCGAGCGCGCTGCAGGCGTGTAACGAACCGCAGCAGACCAAACTGCGTATCGCTATTGAGTGCCACAGCTGTATTCAGTGGCTGACCCCCGCGCTTGAGAACTTCCGCCAGAAGTGGCCGCAGGTGGAGATGGACTTTAAATCCGGCGTGACGTTCGACCCGCAGCCTTCGCTGCAGCAGGGCGAGCTGGATCTGGTCATGACCTCTGACATTCTGCCGCGCAGCGGCCTGCACTATTCGCCGATGTTTGATTATGAAGTGCGCCTGGTGCTGGCGCCGGACCATCCGCTGGCGGCCAAAACGCGTATCACGCCGGAAGACCTGGCGACGGAAACGCTGCTGATTTACCCGGTTCAGCGCAGTCGTCTGGATATCTGGCGTCACTTCCTGCAGCCCGCGGGCATTAGCCCGCAGCTAAAAAGCGTGGATAACACCCTGCTGCTGATTCAGATGGTGGCGGCCAGAATGGGTATCGCGGCGCTGCCGCACTGGGTGGTGGAGAGCTTTGAACGCCAGGGTCTGGTGGTGACCAAAACCCTGGGAGAAGGACTGTGGAGCCGGCTGTACGCTGCCGTGCGCGATGGCGAGCAGCGTCAGCCGATTACGGAGGCGTTTATTCGCTCAGCGCGGAACCACGCGTGCGACCATCTTCCGTTTGTGCGGAGCGCGGAGCGACCCATCGGCGATGGACCCACAGCGAAGCCAGGATCACCGCTCCCCCAATAAGGAAGCTCGGCCAGTGCGGCTGTTGCTGCCAGATAGCGAGGTTGACCAGCAGCCCTGCCGGGACATGCACGTTGTTCATAATCCCCAGCGTACCGGCGTCGACCTGCGTCGCGCCGTAGTTCCACATGAAGTACCCCAACCCGGAAGCCACGACGCCCAGCCAGATCAGCACGCCCCACTGCACGGACGTAGTCGGCAACTTTTGCGGGTTACCGAGCATAAACCACGCCGCTACCGCGACAATCGCGGCGCCCATATAAAACCAGGCAAACGCGTTATGCTGCGGCATCGGACGGGTTTCCATCAGGCGTTTGTAGCCCACCATGCCGATAGCGAAACTGATGTTGGCGAGCTGGACGAACATCAGCCCGGTCCAGAAGTGATCGCTTACTTTGTCGTAGCGAATAATCGCCGCGCCAATCACCGCCAGCGCCGCGCTCAGCAGGTATCCCCAGCGCAGACGGCGTTTACTCAGCAGATCGTAAATCAGCGTGATGTAGAGCGGCGTCAGCACGGTAAAGAGCAGGAATTCCGAGACGGACAGATAGACGTAAGCCCGGAAGCTGAACAAATACATGATGCCGAGCTGCATCGCCCCCACCAGCATATACAGCACAATCGTTTTCAGCGATTGCCCGCGCGTGCGCAGAAACGGCAGGAACACCAGTGCCGCCAGCCCCACACGCATCAGCACCGAGAAGTAGCTGTCGACCGAACCGGCAAGGTATTCGCCAATCAGGCTAAAGGAGAAGGCCCACAGGATAGTGGTGATAATGAGTAGCGCCACAATGCTTGTCTCTCAGAAAGAAGGAGAGGCATTGTAGCGAACTCTTTAGTTGACAACTGAGCAATAAACAATCAAGCGAAGATTATTCAAGGAACAGCTTGCGCAGATACTTCGGTACCGCGTTGTCAGCGTTAGAACCAATGACTTCCAGTTCAGGGTGGAGATCCTTCAGACGCTGGTGCGCGTTCTGCATGATGCAGCCCTTGCCTGCCATTGAAAGCATCTCGGCGTCGTTCATGCCGTCACCGAAGGCGATACAGTCTTTGAGCCCGAAGCCCAGGCGTTTCGCAACCGCTTCCAGCGCGTGACCTTTGGAGACGCCACCCGCCATCACTTCAAGACAGGTCAGGGTTGAGAAGCTTACGTTGACGCGATCGCCCCAGCGAGCGTTGATCGCCTGTTCCAGCGGGAGCAGCTCTTCGTGGCTGTCGCAGGTGAAGAACACCTTGCTGATCCCTTCCGGCTCCAGCAGGCCCGGTTCGTAAAGGGAGTAGTTGAATACCGCTTCCTTGAAGAAACGCATTTCATCCGGGCGGTGGCGGTTCATAAACCAGTCGTCGTCGCGGTAAACGTTAGTGACGATAGCCGGGTTGTTATGCACCACGCCAAACAGATCGGCGGCAATATCGCGATCCAGGTTGTGGGTAAAGATCAGGTTGCCGTCGGTATCATGCACGCGCGCACCGTTGGAGGTGATCATGTACGATTTGATCTCGAGATTATCGCGGATCTGCCCCACGTCGACGTGGTGGCGGCCGGTGGCGAACACAAAGTTCACACCACGTGCAGTCAGGAGTTTTAAGGTCTCTTTCGCGTAAGGCGACAGGGTGTGGTCGGGGGAAAGCAGCGTGCCATCTAAATCAGATGCAACAACCTGGTACATAGGGATTTCAACCTCTGGTGGAAAACAAAAATCAATTATGCCTGTTGAAAAATTCAACAATGGCGTTGAGCGCGACTGAGCGCATAGCGTCCTTTTCAAAAAGGATCTCATGGAACGCGCCGTTAATGACCAGCGGTTTACCCCCTTCACAAGGGTGACCGGCTGCAGCGCGCAGTTCACAATAGCGGTCATGCATGCGGTTATCCACCACACGCTCTTCTTCCGCCTGAATCAGAAGCGTCGGCGTGTCATCATCGCCTACGCCCGCCAGCACCTGCTCACCGGCCATAATACCCTCCCGCACCCAGTGCCAGGTCGGGCCGCCGACGCGTAAGCGTGGTTCATCGGCATAAAAGCGCAGGTTGCGGCGATAACGCTGCCGACTATGGGTTAAGACGTTGATGGCGAACGGCAGCGCGCGCCAGCGTCCTGTACCTATTGCGTAACCTTCACGAATGCGCTGATGGCCCTCAGCCCAGTCAAGAAGATGGCGCACCATCCAGTCAGGAAAACGGATAACGATACCGTACATCGGCGCGGTCAGCGCAATGGCATCGCACTGGTGTTCATAACGCTGCAAAAACAGCGTCGATATCGCGCCCCCCATGGAGTGCGCAAGGATGTATCGCTTACGCCAGGGACCGGGCTGAACGTCCTGCTGCCAGAACGCGGCAAAATCGTCGACGTAATCGCTGAAGCGATCGACGTGCCCACGGTGCGTGTCCGGAAGCATACGTCCGGACAGCCCCTGTCCACGATGGTCGATAATCAGGACATCGAACCCCATATGGACCAGGTCGTAGGCCAGCTCAGCGTATTTAACGTAGCTTTCAATACGCCCAGGGCAGACCACAATCACCCGGTCATTTTTTTCATTTCGGAAACGAACGAAACGCACCGGGATGCCCCCGACGCCCGTAAACTCATCTTCCTCACGCTGCCGCCAGAAATCGGTCAGCGGCCCCATAGAGAAAGCAGCAAAAGCGTTTTCTCGTGTTTCCCAGTCCTTTTTCTGCTGAAACATTGGGTTTCCACTCACGTAATCCAGGGAATATCGTTTTTTTCGTCACCGGTCACAAAATGACTCAATAATAGCGTATTGTGGCATAAAAATAGACGGTTCGGGAGTTTCAAATGACCTTCGAGTGGTGGTTCGCCTACCTGCTGACATCCATTATCCTCAGCCTTTCTCCGGGTTCGGGTGCTATTAACACCATGACTACCTCCATCAACCACGGTTACCGCGGTGCGGTGGCGTCGATTGCCGGTTTGCAGGCCGGGCTGGGCATTCATATTGTGCTGGTTGGGATTGGTCTGGGGACACTTTTCTCCCGCTCGGTGCTGGCGTTTGAAGTGCTGAAATGGGCCGGGGCAGCCTATCTGATTTGGCTCGGCATCCAGCAGTGGCGCGCGGCAGGTTCCATCAACCTGAATACTCTCGCGCAGACGCAAAACCGCGGCCATCTGTTTAAGCGGGCGGTGTTCGTCAACCTGACCAACCCGAAGAGCATCGTTTTCCTCGCCGCGCTGTTCCCGCAGTTTATCGTTCCGCATCAGCCGCAGGTGATGCAGTACGTGGTGCTGGGCGCGACCACCATTATCGTCGATATCATCGTGATGATTGGTTACGCGACGCTGGCGCAGCGAATTGCGGCGTGGATTAAAGGGCCTAAGCAGATGAAGGCCCTGAATAAAGTCTTTGGCTCGCTGTTTATGCTGGTTGGCGCGCTGCTTGCGTCAGCGCGTCATGCTTAGCGAGAAATGATGAGATGAATGCCGAAGCCGGCGAACAGCGCGCCGGCGCAGCCGTCAATCCACTTCGCGATACGCTGGTAGCCGCGGCGCATCGCCGGTAAGGCGAACAGGCTGGCCACGATAGTAAACCAGGCAAAGGTTTCAACGACGATCAGCAGGAAGATGCCCCAGCGTGCGCCCGCACCGACGCTATCGCCGACAAACAGCGAGAACACGGAGCCGAAATAGATAATCGCTTTTGGGTTCGCCAGATTAGTCAGCAACCCTTTTACAAAGCTGCGACCGCCCGTTGCCAGCTCCACCTTTGGCTCTTCCGGTTTTTTCTCTTCTTTCTTCAGCGCCCCGCGCAGCATCTGGTAGCCCATCCAGCACAGGTATAGCCCGCCGCCGACCATAATGATGTTATGCAGCCAGGCCATCTTCGCCAGGATCAGGTTCAGACCGAGCAGCGCAACGGCCGCCCAGACCATAACGCCCATGGTGATACCGAGCACGCCCATCATCGCCTCTTTTCGGGAGCGGCTGACGGCCGTTTGTGACACGAAGAAAAAGTCTGGGCCGGGGCTCATCAGCGCAACGATGTGCACTAATGCCACGGTGAGAAATAGCATTAACATAATTAGCTCGCGGGGAAATAATTTAGTGAGTCATCATCCTGGCACTTTTTCGCCCGGCTGACTACTCCTCATCGTCACCGTCGGCGTGAGAGCGGATGAGCGCCATAAACTCTTTACCGAAGCGCTCCAGCTTGCGCGTGCCGACGCCGTTGACGCTGAGCATTTCGCTGGCGCTGAGCGGCATCTGCTCGGCCATCTCAATCAGCGTCGCGTCGTTGAACACCACGTAAGGCGGGATGTTTTCCTCGTCGGCGATGGCTTTACGCAGCTTGCGCAGTTTGGCGAACAGCTTGCGGTCGTAATTGCCGCCGTAGGATTTCTGCATCACGCGCGGCTTCAGGGCGATGACGCGCGGCACGGCGAGCTTCAGTTCAACGTCACCGCGCAGCACCGGACGCGCGGCCTCCGTGAGCTGAAGCGCGGAGTGCTGAGCAATGTTCTGCGTAGCGAAGCCGAGGTGGATCAGCTGGCGAATGATGCTCACCCAGTGCTCGTGGCTCTGGTCCTTGCCAATACCGTAGACAGGCAGCTTGTCGTGGCCCATGTCGCGGATACGCTGGTTGTTGGCACCGCGCAGCACTTCCACCACGTAGCCCATCCCGAAGCGCTGGTTCACGCGGTAAATGGTTGAGAGCGCCTTACGCGCGTCCATCAGGCCATCGTACTGCTTCGGCGGGTCGAGGCAGATATCGCAGTTGCCGCACGGCTCCTGGCGCCCTTCACCAAAGTAGTTGAGCAGAACCAGACGACGGCAGGTTTGCGCTTCGGCAAACGCGCCCATCGCGTTGAGCTTGTGGCGCTCGATATCCTGCAGCTGTCCCTGCGGCTTCTCTTCCAGACAGCGGCGCAGCCACGCCATATCGGCCGGATCGTAAAACAGCATCGCTTCCGCAGGCAGGCCGTCACGCCCGGCGCGGCCGGTTTCCTGATAGTAGGATTCGATATTGCGCGGAATGTCGAAATGCACCACGAAGCGCACGTTGGGCTTGTTGATCCCCATCCCAAACGCCACCGTCGCGACCACGATCTGCAGGTCATCGCGCTGGAATTTTTCCTGCACGTCGGCACGGATGTGGTTCTCTAATCCGGCGTGATAGGCGGCGGCGCTAAAGCCGCGGTTTTGCAGACGCGCGGCGGTGTCTTCCACCTTTGCGCGGCTGTTGCAGTAGATGATGCCGGACTTGCCGCGCTGCTCCTGCACGTAGCGCAGAAGCTGATCCAGCGGCTTGAATTTTTCCATCAGCATATAGCGGATGTTGGGGCGGTCGAAGCTGCTGACCTGAATATAGGGGTCGTTCAACCCGAGCAGGCGAACGATATCCAGCCGCGTAGTGTCATCTGCCGTAGCGGTAAGCGCCATAAACGGCAGCTCGGGGAAGCGCTGACGCAGCTGGCCGAGGGCGGCGTATTCCGGGCGGAAATCGTGTCCCCACTGGGAAATACAGTGCGCTTCATCCACCGCCAGCAGGACCGGGTTCCAGTGCGCCAGGTGATCGAGGAAGTTATCCAGCATCAGGCGTTCCGGCGCGATATACAGCAGGCGAATCTGCCCGGTGCGACACCCGGCCATCACCTCTTGCTGCTGCTCCCGGGTTTGGGTCGAGTTGAGACAGGCCGCCGCCACTCCGTTGGCGAGCAGCTGGTCAACCTGGTCTTTCATTAGAGAAATGAGGGGGGATACCACGACCGTCAGGCCGTTAAGCACCAGCGCGGGCACCTGATAACAGAGGGACTTGCCGCCACCGGTAGGCATCACCACCAGGCAATCACGACCTTCCAGCACCGTTTCAATGATGGTTTCCTGGCCAGGGCGGAACTGCTGGTAGCCAAAGGTTTCATGCAAAACCTGTTTAGCCAGCGACTCCTGATTCAATACTTCCGCCTGCGCCACGTTAACCCCATATGCCTGAAATGAAACAGGCGCTATTTTCAGCGCCTGAGAGAGAAACTTCAACGTTTAACGCAAAAACATTCGAACAGTCTAGAGAATATCGTTCAGCATCACGCCCACGCCGACGCGGGTCTGGTTGAAGTTGTAATCGATAAGCGACTCGCCGTAACCGCTGTAGACTTGCGTATAAAGGCGGACATGCTTGCTTACCGGATAGCTTAAGCCCACTTCCGCGCCGCCGTAGCCGGTGTTCCAGTTGTACTGACCTTTCGCACTCAGCACGGCATCACCTAACTGGTAGCCGACTTTAAGCTGGTAGTAGCCCATATATTTGGTGATGTCCGGGTTGTCATCAGTGCTGCCGACCACATACCACGGCTTCACTTCCACCATCCAGTTACCGTTCTGCGCCATCAGGCGCGTATAGGCACGGTTCCAGCTACGGGATGTCGGATCGGAACGTCCGTTAGAGTCATGGTTAAAGCCCACTTCCACATCGCGTAACGTCCAGCCCGCAAACTCATAATCCGTTGCAAAGCCGAGGAACAGCTGGGGCTCATAGTTGGTTTCGCGGAAGGGCGAGGATTCCCCGCTGTTAGAGAGCTGCCACCAGGACTTCTGCGTATAGGAGGCACCAAACACCGAGTTCGGTCCCAGAATGCCGCGCCAGAACGGGAAAGCGAGGCTGAGCTGGAACTTCACCTCATCTTTACGCGCATTATCAGACCAGTTATAGGAGCTTATCGCCTCTTTGTTGAGATCGCTGGTCTGGGTGTAAATCACGTAGTTGGTGTCATACGGATAGAGCGTGAACGGATTGTCATGCTCCTGAAGAAGGTTCGCGATAATGCTACCGTGAACGGCAGGCTTATCATGTACCTCTTTGATTGTCGCTTCCTGCGCATAGGCTGTGAGGGGCAGCGAAATCGCCGCCAGTAACCAGGCCAGATACGTCCGCATCGGTGGTGTTCTCCTGCAAAAGAGTAAAATTACCTGAATAGTTATGTGGCGGACATTCTACAGACTTATGCGACAACTGCTGCATCCTCATTTCTGAAAGTGGAATTCCTTGTTGCCGAGGCATAAAATCAACATTTTATTAACAATAAGGATGTGATGCCTCATGTCAGCCATGCTTACCGCCGAAGAAGTGTTAAAACTCGTGGGCGAGATTTTTGTTTACCATATGCCGTTTAACCGCGCGCTGGGACTGGAGCTGGAGCGTTACGAGAAAGACTTTGCCCAGCTGAGCTTCAACAACCAGCCGATGATGGTAGGTAACTGGGCGCAAAGTATTTTGCACGGCGGCGTGATTGCCTCCGCGCTGGACGTGGCGGCAGGTCTGGTCTGCGTGGGCAGCACGCTGACCCGCCATGACACCATCAACGAAGACGAACTCCGCCAGCGTCTGGCGCGCATGGGCACCATCGATCTGCGCGTCGACTATCTTCGCCCGGGGCGCGGAAATCGCTTTACCTGTACCAGCAGCCTGCTGCGCGCGGGGAATAAAGTCGCCGTGGCGCGCGTTGAATTACACAACGAAGAACAGGTGTATATCGCCAGCGCAACCGCCACTTATATGGTGGGTTGAGGCGGCAAAATCGGGTAAAATTAATTCACTTTTTTGTAACGGATTTTCCCGATGGATGCTAAACAGACGCGGCAGGGCGTTTTACTCGCCCTTGCCGCTTATTTTATTTGGGGTATCGCCCCGGCGTATTTCAAGCTTATCGCCTACGTTCCGGCCGATGAGATCCTGACTCACCGCGTCATCTGGTCGTTCTTCTTTATGATTGCGCTGATGAGCCTCAGCCGTCAGTGGTCGGGCGTCAAAACGCTGCTGCAAACCCCGAAGAAGATCTTCCTGCTGGCACTCTCTGCCGTGCTGATTGGCGGCAACTGGCTGCTGTTTATCTGGGCGGTGAATAACCATCACATGCTCGAAGCGAGCCTGGGGTACTTCATTAACCCGCTGGTGAATATCGTGCTGGGGATGATTTTCCTCGGTGAGCGCTTCCGCCGGATGCAGTGGGTGGCGGTGATTCTGGCCTTCTGCGGCGTACTGGTGCAGCTCTGGACCTTCGGCTCGCTGCCGATTATTGCCCTCGGCCTGGCGTTCAGCTTTGCGTTCTACGGCCTGGTGCGTAAGAAGATTGCGGTGGAAGCGCAGACAGGGATGCTGTTTGAAACCCTGTGGCTGCTGCCCGTGGCGGCGATTTATCTTTTCGGCATCGCCGACAGCCCAACCAGCCACATGGGCAGCAACCCGTGGTCGCTGAACCTGATGCTGATGGCGGCGGGCGTGGTGACCACTATTCCACTGCTGTGCTTCACCGGTGCGGCGACGCGCCTGCGTCTCTCCACGCTGGGTTTCTTCCAGTACATTGGCCCGACGCTAATGTTCCTGCTGGCGGTGGTGTTTTACGGCGAGGTGCCGGGGGCGGATAAGATGGTGACGTTCGCCTTTATCTGGGTGGCGCTGGCGATTTTCGTCGCCGATGCGATTTATACCCAGCGCAGGGGGCGCAAAGGGCTGTAATGTTGCCCTCACCCTAACCCTCTCCCACAGGGAGAGGGAATTCGATCGTTGGGCGGGTAAGCGCAGCGCCACCCGCCAGATTTTTACAGCCAGTTCCGGCGCTTAAAGTACAGATACGGTGCCAGCCCCGCGAGGATCATAAAGATAATCGCCCCCGGGTAACCAAAGCTCCACTTCAGCTCCGGCATAAACTCAAAGTTCATCCCGTAGCTGGATGCCACCAGCGTTGGCGGCAGGAACACTACGGACACTACCGAGAAGATCTTGATGATGCGGTTCTGCTCGATGTTGATAAAGCCCATCGCCGCCTGCATCAGGAAGTTCACCTTCTGGAACAGAGATTCGTTGTGCGGCAGCAGGGATTCGATGTCTCGTAAAATCTCACGCGCCTGCTCCAGCTGACCGCCCGGCAGACGCGCCTTGCGCACCAGGAAGTTCAGCGCGCGCTGGGTATCCATCAGGCACAAACGCACCTTCCAGCCGATATCTTCCAGCTCCGCCAGCGTGGAGAGTGCCTCGTCGTACTCATCGCCCTGATGGCCTTCCATGATCACGCGGCTCAGCTTTTCCAGATCGCTGTAGATGTTTTCAATTTCGTCCGCCAGCTGTTCAATTTTGGTCTCGAACAGATCGAGCAGCAGCTCGTAAGCGTTACCATCCACCATTGCCTGGCTGCGGGCGCGCATGCGGTAGAGACGGAATGCCGGCAGCTCGCGCTCGCGCAGCGTAAACAGGCGGCCGTCGCGAATGGTAAACGCCACGGTGGAGTTACCCGCGTGGTCTTCCGCATCTTCAAAGAAGAAGAAGGAGTGAATATGCAGACCGTCTTCGTCTTCAAAAAAACGCGCGGATGCTTCGATGTCTTCCAGTTCCGGGCGGGTTGCCAGGCTTTGCCCCAGCTCAGATTGTACGCGAAGGCGCTCATCGTCGTCCGGCTCGACCAGATCCACCCATACGGCATCAATGAGGGGCTGTGACTCTTCGGCTTCAAGCCGAGTCAGTCGGTTATTTTCGAGTTGAAATGCGCTCAACATGACCGGGACTCCCAATGCAAAAAATATCGGACAGTTCGGTGGGCACACAGAAACAAATTGGGTTTCAGACCATTAAACAGCCTGACTCAGCGCGACGGGAATAATGCAGTCGCTGACAACCACTAAGGCCATCAGCAAGAGGAGATAGCCTTAGGAGTTGTTCCTGGATGACAGGGAATTGAGCCAGTATCTACTGGGTGTGTCCAAGGCGAATGTCCTCTTAGCGTAATCGTGCGCGCATGTTACGCCAGCTATAACTATGGCGTCAACACGCAACGGAACGCTGAAGGGCATTAATTGACCTTCAGCGTATAAGGCTAGCAGATTATTACAAAATAATGATATTTTTCTGAAAGTTAGACTGTTTCCAGCTTCGCGTAGGCGGCCACCAACCATTTGATCCCCTGCCCCTGGAACGCCACCTGCAGGCGGCTGTGCTCGCCGCTGCCTTCCAGATTCACAATGGTACCTTCGCCAAACTTCGAATGGCGCACGCGCTGGCCCAGCTTGTAGCCAGTGTCGGTTTCCGCAATCGGCGATCCCATGCGCTGATGGCTGACAGGACGACTGATGCTTGCCCGCAGACGCACCTCCTCCACGCACTCTTCCGGCAGTTCGCCGATAAAGCGCGACGGACGGTGATAGACCTCTTTCCCGTACAGACGGCGGGTTTCCGCATAGGTCAGCGTCAGCTTTTGCATCGCGCGCGTCACGCCCACGTAGGCCAGACGGCGTTCCTCTTCCAGACGGCCGCCTTCATCCAGCGACATCTGGCTTGGGAACATCCCCTCTTCCATTCCGACAATGAATACCTGCGGGAACTCCAGTCCTTTGGCGGAGTGCAGGGTCATGAGCTGAACCGCATCCTGCCAGGTATCCGCCTGCCCTTCCCCCGCTTCCAGCGCGGCGTGGGAGAGGAACGCCTGCAGCGGCATCAGGTCTTCGTCTTCTTCGTTGTAGCTGAACTGGCGCGTTGCCGTGACCAGTTCCTCTAAGTTCTCAATACGGGTCTGGCCCTTCTCGCCTTTTTCCTGCTCGTACATGGTGCGCAGGCCGGAATCTTTAATCACCCGGTCGGTCTGCACGTGCAGCGGCATGTCGGCCGTTTCCTGCGCGAGGGCGTCAATCAGCTCAAGGAAGCGCTGCAATGCGCTGGCGGCACGTCCGGCGAGCGCTTTTTCCTGCAGCAGCTCGCGGCACGCCTGCCACAGCGTCAGCTGGCGGTCGCGCGAGGCCTGACGCACCACGTCCAGCGTACGGTCGCCAATCCCGCGGGTTGGGGTGTTCACCACGCGTTCAAACGCCGCGTCGTCGTTACGGTTGGCAATCAGACGCAGATACGAGAGCGCATCTTTGATTTCCTGACGTTCGAAGAAGCGCATACCGCCGTAAATGCGGTACGGCATCCCCACCTGCAGCAGCGCCTCTTCCAGCACGCGCGACTGGGCGTTGCTGCGATAGAGAATGGCACACTGCTCCAGCGCGCCGCCGTTGTCCTGCCAGGTTTTGATGCGGTTGACCACGAAGCGCGCTTCGTCGAGCTCGTTGAAGGCGCAGTAAATCGAAATCGGTTCGCCGTCGACGCCGTCGGTCCACAGCTTTTTACCCAGACGCCCGTTGTTGTTTTCAATCAGGGCGTTGGCCGCGCTGAGGATATTGCTGGTCGAGCGGTAGTTCTGCTCCAGACGGATGGTTTCGGCGCCGGGGAAATCGTTGAGGAAGCGCTGAATGTTCTCCACCTGCGCCCCGCGCCAGCCGTAGATCGACTGGTCGTCATCGCCCACGATCATCACCTTGCCGGTATCCCCGGCCAGCAGGCGGATCCAGGCGTACTGGATGTTGTTGGTATCCTGGAATTCGTCCACCAGGATATTGGTGAAGCGTTCACGGTAGTGCTGCAGGATGTGCGGTTTGTTCAGCCACAGCTCGTGGGCGCGCAGCAACAGTTCGGCAAAGTCCACCAGCCCGGCGCGGTCACACGCTTCCTGGTAGGCCTTGTAGACGTTCTGCCAGGTCTGCTCCACCGGGTTGCCGAAGCTCTGAATATGGTGCGGGCGCAGCCCCTCGTCTTTCTGACCGTTGATGTACCACATCGCCTGACGCGGCGGCCACTGCTTCTCGTCGAGGTTCATCGCCTTGATCAGGCGTTTCAGCAGACGGAGCTGGTCTTCGCTGTCGAGGATCTGGAAATCCTGCGGCAGGTTGGCGTCCATGTGGTGTGCGCGCAGCAGGCGGTGCGCCAGGCCGTGGAAGGTGCCGACCCACATGCCGCCCTGGCTGGTGCCCATCAGTTGGGCGATGCGGTGGCGCATCTCCGCCGCCGCCTTGTTGGTGAACGTGACCGCCATGATGGAGTACGGCGAGCAGTTTTCCACGCTCTGCAGCCAGGCGATACGGTGAACCAGCACGCGCGTCTTACCACTGCCCGCTCCAGCCAGCACCAGCAGGTTGGTGCGCGAGGCGGCAACCGCATCACGCTGTTTGTCATTAAGGCTGTCGAGCAGGTAAGAAACGTCCATTGGCACCGTCACGTCATGTCGGGCAGGCGAATAGCATTCGCCAAAACCCTGTTAATTTATACAGAACAATTGATGATTATATCAGCGTCGTGAGGGATGCCAACCGTGAAATTTCCACGTGCGGCAGAAGACGGCTATCGGAGGCGATCATCAGGTCAGCATTTTCCGGCTTGATCCAGCAGGCCTGCATCCCGCAGCGGATGGCGCCGGCCACGTCTGTGGTCAGGTCATCCCCCACGTGCAGGATCTCACCCAGCGGCAGGTTAAGCTTATCTGCCGCCAGATGGTACATGTCACTGAACGGCTTCGCGCGCCCGTGAGGACCCGCACGCAGCACGAATTCGAAGTAATCACTCAGGCCAAAAAGCTCCGGCTGGGCATTGCCGTTGGTGATGGCCACCAGCGGCCACTTTTCGGCAAGCTTCGCCAGCGTGTCGTGGGTTTCCTGCGGCACGTCGATACGGCTGCGCCATTTAGCAAAGTTTTCCATGGCCGCTTCCGCCCCAATGGCAGCATCCTGTGTGCTCAGACCCACGTTGAGCATCGCCTGCTCAACCGCGCGACGACGCCATTCGGTCACGTCGTGGTAAATGTCCGGCTCGGTCTCACGCAGGGACTGGCGCAGCTTCTGGAAGTCCTTGTTCTGTATCGCCTTCAGCGCGGGATGGTAGTTCTGCACAAACGCCAGGGACTCCTGCTCGGTGCGCAGGATCACCTCGCGGTTGTCATAAAGAGTGTCATCAAGGTCAAACGTCAGGGCTGAGATCTGACCGAGTGGGCGGTAAAAACGCATTATTTCCCCCGTTTGGCGCGTGGATGCGCCGCGTCATACACCGAGGCAAGGTGCTGGAAGTCTAAGTGGGTATAGATTTGAGTGGTCGACAGATTTGCGTGGCCAAGCAGTTCCTGCACGCCGCGCAGATCGCCGCTCGACTCAAGCATGTGTGTCGCAAAGGAGTGGCGCAGCTTGTGCGGGTGAACGTGGCTGTTCAGCCCCTGCTTAATGCCCCACTCCGCAAAGCGCTTCTGCACGTTACGCGCCGAGATCCGCTTGCCGAGTTTTGACAGGAACAGCGCATCTTCGTCGGTGCCAAACAGCCCGCGCAGATCAAGCCAGTGCTCAATCCAGGAGACCGCATTGCGGCCAATCGGCAGGCGGCGCTCTTTGCTGCCCTTACCCATTACCCACACTTCGCCCGATTCCAGATCGAGATGCTTGAGGTCGAGGTTAACGAGCTCAGACAGACGTAACCCGGCACCGTACATCACCTCCAGCATCGCGCGGTCGCGCACGGCCAGCGGATCGTTAAGGTCGATATCCAGCAGGCGGTTTACGTCGTCAACGTCAATATTTTTAGGCAGATGGCGCGGCGCCTTCGGCGTGGCTATCCCCTTTGCCGGGTTGGCTTTTAAGCCCCCCTGGCTGACCAGCCAGTCGAAGAAGCTGCGCAGCGCTGAGAGCCTGAGCGCCAGGCTCGCCGGGCTGAGATTTTTTTTACGGCTACGCACGACAAACCCGCGTACCGTCGCAGCGTCACATTGTTGCCAGCTTTTCAGGCCGATTTCGTCGGCGATCTGCATGATGGCATCAAGCTGACGCTGATAGTTAAGCAGCGTAATGGGGCTAAGCTGACGTTCCACGCCGAGATAGCGCAGAAAGCGCGAGACGTCAGTGGCGAGCAGTCCGTCCGTCATACGCGCTCAATCCAGCGCTCCAGCAGCTCAGGCAGCATCAGGGCGATCTCCTGCAGCAGGTGCGTGGCTTGCCCCTGCTCGTAGTGATGCGCGTCGCGGCTGGTAAATAATATGACGCCCAGATCGCCATCGCGCCCCATCAGCGACATCGCCACCGAGCCAATCGCTTTGGCTTCCGGTAATACCACCAGCAGCTCAGGCCCGTTCAGCGGCCCCAGATAGTGGTGATCATGGCCCAGACGCTGAATGCGCAGCGGTTCAAATGCCTGACGGCTGAGTGCCAGATGGGTAAATCCCGACGGCGCGCCGATGCGCCAGCGGTCAGGGAAAAGACGAATCGTTGCGCCCGCCAGCCCCAGCTCGCGCGCCCAGCGGTGGAAACGGCTGAGGAACTCGTCGAGGCTGTGCGCCGACGCCAGACGCGCCTGCAGATGCAGCAGTCGATAGAACAGGCTTTCGTTGGTGCTGGCCTGCTCCATCAGCAGCGTCATGTTCTCTTCAAGCTGGCTGATGTGGTTGCGCGAGCGCGCCATGTGCCATTCGACCAGCGACACGGTTCCGCGAACCGGGTGCGGCACGCGCATCTCTTCGACGACGCGTGCATTGCGAATAAAAAACTCAGGATTGCGCAGCAGATAATCAACAACAGCCCTGTCGTCCAGTTCCGTCACTGTTTCCTGCAGTTCTTCCCCTGGTTGTTTCATAGATGGATAAACCCGTCATAGACATGTGCCGCCGGGCCAGTCATATACAGTGGATGACCCGGTCCTTTCCAGGCGATATCAAGCCGACCGCCCGGTAATTCCACGCGAACCTCTTCAGCCAGTACCCCCTGGGAGATGCCCACGGCCACCGCAGCACAGGCACCGCTTCCGCAGGCCTGAGTCTCACCCGCGCCGCGCTCGTAAACCCGCAGGCGAATGTGTTCGCGCTTCACCACCTGCATAAAGCCGATGTTCGCGCGCTCCGGGAAACGTTCGTGGCTTTCCAGTACCGGGCCGAGCGTTTCGACCGCGGCAGTTTCCACATCATCAACCTGAATCACGCAGTGTGGGTTACCCATTGAGACGACGCCGCACAATACTGTCTGCTCGGCCGCACGCATAATATAGGTCTTTTCCGCTTTGTTTGCGCGAAACGGCACGACGGAGGGCTCGAAGTTAGGCTCGCCCATGTTCACGCGCACCAGCTCATCATCGGTGACGCTGAGCACCATGCGACCATTGGCCGTGCTGACGCGAATATCACGCTTGTTGGTCAGCCCTTTCAGGCGGACAAAGCGGGCGAAACAGCGCGCGCCGTTGCCGCACTGGTTAACTTCGCTGCCGTCCGCGTTAAAAATACGGTAGTGGAAATCAAGATCGGGATCGTACGGTGGCTCGACCACCAGCAGCTGATCGAACCCAACGCCCAGATGCCGATCCGCCAGGCGACGGATCAGTTCAGGCGAGAAAAACACATTCTGCGTTACCGCGTCGACGACCATAAAATCGTTGCCAAGGCCATGCATTTTAGAGAACTGCATCATTTGCTCCATTGCGCGGGTACAGAACGTTGTCGTCAGAGATTAACCTGAGTCGGGCCACCGTTGTCGCCACGGTCGTTAGTATTTGGCGTGGTAGACTCAATGCCGCTGTTAACCGGTTTCGTCGGCGGCGGTGCGGTTTTATCCGCAGGCGGAAAGTACAGTGGTCCCTTCAGTCCGCAGCCAGTCAGGCTAAACAGCGTGATGAGAACGGCAAGCGTTCGGAAAGCGTTTTTCATTATAAAGTTGCCCGTAAGTTCAAATCTGTTTCTATCATCGCAGGAGAAGACACAAAAGCAAGAGTTTGCCGCTTTCCTGTAACGGGAATTATTTAGGGTTATACTGCCGGCATCACGAAAAACAGGAACAAAACCATGAACGACAGTGAATTCCATCGCCTTGCCGACAACCTGTGGATGACCATCGAAGAGCGTCTTGACGACTGGGACGGTGACAGCGATATCGATTGTGAAATCAACGGCGGCATTCTGACCCTGAGCTTCGAAAATGGCAGCAAAATTATTATTAACCGCCAGGAGCCGCTTCACCAGGTGTGGCTGGCCGCTAAACAGGGCGGCTATCATTTCGATCTGAAAGACGGGGAATGGGTTTGCGACCGCAGCGGCGTACCGTTCTGGGATCTGCTGGAACAGGCGGCGACCGCGCAGGCGGGTGAGAACGTGAGTTTCAGGTAGTTTTCTTGCCCGGTGGCGGCTGCGCCTTACCGGGCCTACAACGGCTCGAACCGTAGGCCGGGTAAGCGTGAGCGCCACCCGGCGAAAAGGCTCAGGAGAAATACTGCTGCAACAGCGGCGCGGTGTCCTGATTGGCAGGCGCGGTTGGCGTGACGGATTGGGTGCGGAACGGAATCACCTGCGTACGGCCGTCGACGTTCACAATCTGGTAGAACTGCGGCAGGTTAAAGTTGATAAAGCTTGAGCCGTAGGTAAAGCGGTCATGCGAAGAGGAGTAGAAGCGGCTGACGTCGCGCACCAGCTCCTCTTTACTGCCTTCACAATGGTGATACACCTCGGCGCGGTTGGTCTCATCCAGAATGTAGATGTTGAATCCGGCATCGTCGCCCGACTCTTCAAAGAAGAACTGAATAATCCCTTCGCTGGCGAATCCGTCCACCACCTGCGGGAGCTTAACGTGGTTGGTTTCCACCTGCACCGACAGGCCATGCAGCTTGTTGTGTGAAATCGCGCCGTAAAACTCGATGGCGTTTTCCAGCTTCTGTACCGACACGTTCAGGCGCTCGAAGAACAGTCCCCAGGTCTGTCCGGAGACGCGCAGCGCTTTAAAGCGACCGGTTTCCTGACGAGTACTGGAGAGACGCAGTTCGATACACTCAGAAACCAGCTGCTGCACGCGGGTACGAATTAAACCGCGCAGGTGCTGGCTGTAGCAGAACACCTCAACGCTGTCCGGGGGTGCGGCATCCTGGTGCATCTTGCCAAGAATCGTTTTCAGCGCTTCGATCATTGCCTGCTCGCCGTTGAAGTGCAGGGTACGCACTTCGTTCCACGAGTTGCGGTACAACAGATCGACACTGCCTACCAGGCAGTTTTGCTGCTCGCCAAAGCTAAAGACGTCCAGCTTGCGGAAGTCAAAATGAACCACCTGATTGCGGAAGGCCGCCGTCGGGTCGTATTCCAGGTTGACGATAATCGCCAGATGGCGAATCTCGCACGGGCTGTAGAGCGCTTTCGGCGTTGGGGCAGGCAGACGCAGCGGGAAGTGGTGCGACACATCCGCGACCATCTCCTGCAGCTTAGCAAGATCAACCACCTCGTTGCCTTTGATAAACAGGCGCGTGCGCGAGGTCAGCAGGCCGTTAAACCAGGCCCAGGCCACCAGCTTGTTCAGATAGCGGTTATACTCCAGCGGCTGATGGCTGATAATTGAATCCATGCTTGGCGCACGGTTGTACAAATACCACCCGGTGCGGTTCGCGCGGCCCGGCGGTACGTAGATAAAGGTCAGGTTTGGTTCTGACAGGTCTGGCGAAATCTGGGGGTTAACCAGGGTGACTTTACCCGGCAGCGCTTCAAACGCGGCGTACAGCTTACGGGTCAATACCCCGATGTCCTGCGGGCTGGCGGAAACGCTGAGGTTGTTACGGCGCGCAAAGCGGATCAGGTTACGGTAGCTTTGCATCATCGCATCGAGCAGTTCGTTGTGCGCTTCACGCACCTGATCGATTTTCCAGTTGGCCCGGTTGTCGAGCATGGACAGACGCGCTTCGTCCCATCCCCACTCTTTCACTAACTGACTGACCACTTCACGACGCCAGCCCACGCAGGCGCGTTCGCGGCTCAATTTCTCACAGACTTTGAGATAGAAACATCGACGCACCAGGTCAAGACGCGTGGTGTCATCGATGGCTTTCAGGTACTCGGTTACGCGCTCCAGCATCATGCAGTAGGCGTCCAGCCCGAAGGAGACGATTTCCCCGTCGTGCAGACGCTGCTTGATATCTTTCGCCAGCAGGCGCGGCGTAGGGTATTCCCAGGAATAGGCTTCCAGCAGCAGCGTTTTCAGCACCGCTTTATAAGGTGAGTCGATACTCTTATAGAGCTGCCAGAGGCTTGCGCCAAAATACTCTTCTGCTGACAGAGAGCTGAGGCCGCCGAGGTCCAACCATTCGTTTGGCGTCAGTACGCCCTGCGCGTAAAGCGACATGACGTAGTCATCGTAATGCTCTTCTTCTTCGCACGGGACCATATTCCACAGAATACGCTTCCCGGCCAGGCGCACAGCAGTACGGTAAAATTCATCCAGCAGTAAGATGTGCTGAGTCGAGCCGCAGTCCTCACCACCCAGACTGCCGCTTTCGTTATGGCGGAAACGGTTTTCATCAATCAGGAAGAAGCTCACTTCCACGCCGAGCGAGGCCGCCCAGCTCTCCAGCAGGCTGCATTTACGCTGCAGTAGCTGACGCTCGTCGTTATCGAGCCAGGACTGATGACAGACCCAGATGTCCAGGTCCGAAGAACAGCTTTGCCCTACCGATGAGGTGCTCCCCATTGAGTAAACGCCGGTAATAGGCAGTTCACCTTTTGGAGATTCCTGTGGCGGCATGCCGCGGTAAAGTTCCAGCTCGTTCAGATAATGCTGTTGGGTTTCATCAGGCGTGAAAAGGCAAATGCCCTGGGGAACGTTACCGTCAAGGTAGCCAGGCATCAGCGGATGGTGATAGTGCAATAATGTCGGCAGCAGACTGTATACCTGCTGGAAAGCAGGGCCCATGGCAGCAAGCGCGCGATCCACACGCAGTTGATTTATGGCATCCAGTCTCTGTTTCAGAGTCTCAATATAGAGGTACAAGACGTATCGCCTGATGTTTCCGGGTGTCGCAAGCTATTCAAAACACGAGTAACAGCGGACCCGCAGTATTTCAAAAAGATAACCGTTACCCTTTTTCGCCCTTATCATTTTTGGTGGTACCGACGAAAAAATGGTCTAAAACGTGATCAATTTAACACCTTGCCGGTTGACCGTAAAGAAAGATGCGCTACATACAAGTGTAGCACCGTTCTGTACGTGTAAATTCCTGAATACGGCTCTGGCTGACGAATACGCCGCCTTGTCCCTCTCACGCTCATCAACCGTAAAACTGCCATCCCAGAGTCAACAATGTTAGGATGGTTAGCGATTGATAATGACGGTAACAAGCATGTTAGACAATGTTTTGAGAATTGCCACACGCCAAAGCCCTCTCGCGCTCTGGCAGGCACATTATGTGAAGCAGCGCCTGGAAGCCTGCCACAGTGGATTGCGCGTCGAACTGGTGCCGATGGTCACGCGCGGTGACGTGATCCTCGATACGCCTCTGGCGAAAGTGGGCGGCAAAGGCCTGTTTGTCAAAGAACTGGAACTGGCATTGCTTGAGAACCGCGCCGATATCGCCGTACATTCGATGAAAGACGTGCCCGTCGAGTTCCCGGAAGGGCTGGGGCTGGTGACCATCTGCGAGCGCGAAGATCCGCGCGATGCGTTTGTCTCCAACCACTACGACTCGCTCGACGCGCTGCCGGAGGGTAGCGTGGTTGGCACGTCCAGTTTACGCCGTCAATGTCAGCTGGCGGAGCGCCGTCCTGACCTGATCATCCGCTCACTGCGCGGTAACGTCGGCACGCGTCTGGGCAAGCTGGATAACGGCGATTACGATGCCATTATCCTCGCCGTTGCCGGTCTGAAGCGTCTGGGGCTGGAGTCGCGCATTCGCGTGGCGCTGCCGCCAGAGCTGTCGCTGCCGGCCGTGGGCCAGGGTGCAGTCGGCATCGAGTGCCGCCTGAACGATGCGCGTACCCGCGAACTGCTCGCACCGCTGAACCATGACGAGACCGCTACCCGCGTAAAAGCGGAGCGGGCGATGAATACCCGCCTCGAAGGCGGGTGCCAGGTTCCAATTGGCAGCTATGCTGAATTGACGAATGGCGAACTGTGGCTGCGCGCGCTGGTGGGCGCCCCGGACGGTTCGCAGATGGTACGCGGCGAACGTCGCGGCAAGGCGCAAGATGCCGAGCAGCTTGGCGTGTCGCTGGCGGAAGAATTACTGGATAACGGCGCCCGCGAGATTCTGGCTGACGTTTACAACGGAGAACCCCCTGCATGAGTATTCTCGTCACCCGCCCTTCTCCCGCAGGAGAGCAGTTAGTGAGCCGTCTGCGCGCACTGGGGCAGGTGGCCTGGAGTTTTCCTCTCATTGAATTCTCCCCCGGTCGGGAGCTCTCTGCGCTCGCCGACCAGATGAATACCCTTCAGGAAGGTGACCTGCTGTTTGCGCTGTCGCAACATGCCGTGGAATTTGCCCACGCTCAGCTGCAGCAGCAGGACCTGGCCTGGCCAGCCGCCCCCTGCTATTTCGCGATTGGCCGAACAACGGCACTGGCGCTGCATACCGTAAGCGGCGCGGACGTTCGTTACCCGTTAGATCGGGAAATCAGTGAAGTCTTGCTACAATTACCTGAATTACAAACTATTGCCGGAAAGCGTGCGCTCATTTTGCGCGGCAACGGTGGCCGCGAGCTGCTGGGTGAAACGCTGCGTGAACGCGGTGCGAACGTGACGTTTATTGAGTGCTACCAGCGCTGTGCAAAACACTACGATGGCGCGGAAGAGGCGATGCGCTGGCACGCGCGCGGCATTAATACGCTGGTGGTCACCAGCGGTGAAATGTTACAACAGCTTTGGTCGCTGATACCGCTTTGGTATCGCGAAAACTGGTTACTCCGCTGTCGGCTTCTGGTCGTCAGTGAGCGTCTGGCGAACCAGGCCCGGGAACTGGGCTGGCAGGATATTCGGATCGCTGATAACGCCGACAACGATGCGCTGCTGCGCGCATTACAATAACTCTCAAATGGGAAGCCATAATGACGGAACACGACAAATCCTCCGCCGTGGTTGAAGAGACCAGGGAGACTGTGGAGACGACGCCACAGCCAGAGACGACTGAGAAAACCGCTGAGAAGAAAAACAGCAGCAACAAAACGAGCCTCGCGCTGAGCGCGATTGCCATCGCCATTGCGCTGGCAGCGGGGGTTGGCCTGTACGGGCTGGTGAAACAACAGAGCGCTAACCAGACGTCC
This sequence comes from Enterobacter sp. 148H3, assembly GCF_034107425.1. Lineage (NCBI taxonomy): Bacteria > Pseudomonadati > Pseudomonadota > Gammaproteobacteria > Enterobacterales > Enterobacteriaceae > Enterobacter > Enterobacter sp. 148H3. The sequence continues at coordinate 43,982 of NZ_JAWNEI010000017.1, forward strand.
ACCAGCGACGCGCTGGTGAATCAGCTCACTGCCCTGCAAAAAGAGCAGGAGACGCAGAAAACCGAGCTGGAATCCGTGATTAAGCAGCAGGCCGCCGCGCTTGCCGAAGCGAACGGCAAACAGGAAGAGCTGACTAAACAGCTGGGTGAAGTACAGCAGAAAGTCGCCACCATTTCCGGCACCGATGCCAAAACCTGGCTGCTCTCGCAGGCCGACTTCCTGGTGAAGCTCGCCGGACGTAAGCTCTGGAGCGACCAGGACGTGACCACCGCCGCCGCACTGCTGAAAAGCGCCGATGCAAGCCTGGCCGACATGAACGATCCAAGCCTTATCACCGCTCGTCGCGCGATTACCGAAGACATCGCCAACCTCTCCGCCGTCTCACAGGTGGATTACGACGGCATTATCCTTAAAGTGAATCAGCTGTCGAATCAGATTGATAACCTGCAGCTGGCGGATAACAACGACGACGACTCCCCGATGGATTCCGACGGTACCGAGCTTTCCAGTTCCCTGAGCGAATGGCGCATAAACCTGCAAAAAAGCTGGCAGAACTTTATGGACAGCTTTATCACGATCCGCCGTCGCGACGAAACTGCCGTACCGCTGCTCGCGCCGAACCAGGACATCTATCTGCGCGAGAACATTCGTTCCCGCCTGCTGGTGGCGGCCCAGGCCGTGCCGCGTCATCAGGAAGAGACCTATAAACAGGCGCTTGATAACGTCTCAACGTGGGTACGCGCCTACTACAACACCGATGATGCGACGACCACCGCCTTCCTCGAAGACATTGATAAGTTAAGCCAGCAGAACATCACCATGAACGTGCCGGACAAGCTGGCCAGCCAGCCGATTCTGGAGAAACTGATGCAGACGCGCGTACGCAATCTTCTGGCGCAGCCGGGCGTACCTGCAGAGCAGACGAGCGGAGCGGCACCTGCTCCGGCTCCTGCGCCTGAAAGCGCACCGCAAGGAGAGTAATGATGCTAAAAGTTCTCTTACTCTTCATCCTGCTGATCGCCGGGATCGTCCTCGGGCCTATGCTTGCGGGTCATCAGGGTTACGTCCTGATCCAGACCGATAACTACAACATTGAAACTAGCGTAACGGGTCTGACGATCATTCTGATCCTCGGCGTGGTGGTTCTGTTTGCGATCGAGTGGATCCTGCGCCGTATTTTCCGTACCGGTGCCCATACGCGCGGCTGGTTCGTTGGCCGTAAGCGCCGCCGCGCCCGTAAACAGACCGAGCAGGCGCTGCTTAAGCTCGCCGAGGGTGACTATCAGCAGGTTGAAAAGCTGATGTCGAAAAACGCCGACCACGCCGAACAGCCGGTAGTGAACTATCTGCTGGCGGCCGAAGCGGCGCAGCAGCGCGGTGATGAAGCCCGAGCTAATCAGCACCTGGAGCGGGCAGCTGAGCTGGCTCACGGCGACCCGATTCCGGTGGAAATCACGCGCGTTCGTCTGCAGCTGGCACGCAATGAGAATCACGCGGCTCGCCACGGTATCGACCGTCTGCTGGAAGTCGCGCCACGTCATCCGGAAGTGCTGCGTCTTGCCGAGCAGGCCTATATTCGTACCGGCGCCTGGGGTTCACTGCTGGACATCATTCCGTCGATGGCGAAGGCCGAGGTAGGCGACGATGAACATCGTGACGAGCTTCAGCGTCTGGCGTGGATTGGCCTGATGGATCAGGCGCGCGCTGACCTGGGCAGCGACGGTCTGAAAACGTGGTGGAAGAATCAGAGCCGTAAAACGCGCCAGCAGGTTCCTCTGCAGGTGGCAATGGCGGAACACCTCATTGAGTGTGACGATCACGACACGGCTCAGGAGATCCTCCTCGACGGTCTGAAGCGCCAGTACGACGATCGCCCGGTGATGGTAATCCCGCGCCTGAAAACCAACAATCCTGAGCAAATAGAAAAAGTGCTGCGCCAGCAGATTAAAACCGTTGGTGACCGCCCGCTGTTGTGGAGCACGCTTGGCCAGTCGTTGATGAAGCACGGCGAATGGCAGGAGGCAAGCCTCGCCTTCCGCGCGGCGCTGAAGCAGCGTCCGGATGCCTTCGACTACGCGTGGCTTGCCGATACGCTGGACAAGCAGCATAAGCCGGAAGAGGCGGCCGCCATGCGCCGTGATGGGCTGTTGCTGACGCTGCAAAATAACGGTACGCAGCAGTAATTCATCAGGAGGCCAGATGGCCTCCTTTTTTTATCGCATTTCTCCTGCTACATTCTTTACACCCGCATCCGCAAACGAACCCGCCAATGTAACGATGTCTTTTCATTAACTTTTTTTCACACACGCGCACTTTCTGCAGCGTGGACTAAATCGTTTTTGAAGGAAATCGTCATGAACTCGCTTTTGTATGCGCTTATTGAAGCGCTGCGCTGCCACCGCTGGCTGCGCCTGCTTGCCTGTGCTTTTATCTTTTCTTCGCTGGGGAATGGCTTAACCCAGATCGTGGTCTTCGGCTTGCTGTTAGCGTGGTCAGCTCCGCCCGGTCTGCTCACACTCGCTTTTCTTTTCGCTACGATACCGGGATTTATCGGCAGTACGATCGGCGAAAAGCTGTGCTCACGCTGTTCTCCGATATCCCTGCTGATACTGACCGAAGGGCTGGGCCTGCTCGCCCTGCTCTTTCCCCTGCTTGGCGTGGGTTACCACAGCGTTGCCGCATTGCTCGCTGTGCAATCCACCGAGGCGCTGCTCAGCGGGATGAGCTGGCCCGCGCTGACGTTGCTCTTTAAGCGCGGTCTCAGCGAAGCAGAGCTGCCTGCTGCAACCTGTCTGGAAAATGTGATTTTTGCTTCTCAGGTATTATTAGGGACAGGTCTGGGCGTGGTGCTGTTCCAGAAGACGTCCGTGTTTACCCTGCTGGCCATTGATGCCGCCAGCTTTCTCGGATCACTGCTCATGCTATGGCTGGCTGGACGCCGGTTTTCTGCGCCTTCACTCCCGCCCCTCGAGGAAGAGGAAGCCCCTGCGGCATTATGCTGGCGGACGTTGACCGTTCGGCAGAAACGCAGTCTGCTCATCCTGCCGTCGCTGGCGGCCGTTGGCTCACCGGCCATGGCGCTGCTTCCGGCCCTGGCACAGCAAATCCATCCTCAGGATGCGGCGGGTCTTGCCCTGCCTCTGCTTTTTGCAAGGAGCATGGGACAGCTTTGCGGCCCCATGCTCCTAAAAAAAGAGAGTCTGACGCGCTTTGCCGCTCGCACACCGCGCATCATCGTTTGTCTGGGCATCTTTCTGGCCGCTTATGGAATGCTGCCGTTGTTGTCCGGGTGGATGGCATGTGCGCTGGGGGCGATCTTTATCGCGCATCTGGCTTCGAATATTCTCTTCGCGGCCGGGACGTTTGGCGTTCTCAGTAGTTTTCATATTACTCAAACCGCTTCGGCCAGTGGGAAAGCCTGGCGCTGGCAAACGCTCAGCGCCTCTCTCTTCACCGGCATTGCAGCGGCAGTGGCTGCCGGGTTTGGCTCAGTAGCGGCACTCTATGCTGTCTCCGCAACGGCTCTGGTGATGGTTGCCCTGATCGTGCGCCGGTATCGGGAATAAGGCATAAAAAAACGCCTGCTATAAAAGCAGGCGTTAAAACAGGTCTGTAAGACAACATATTTGGTGCTTCACTCAACGTTGTGTCCATGGTGTCTGATGAGGCCGAAGCGACATCTGTCAGTGGACGATAAGCACCGTAAATGGCTCTGCGTCATTCCTGAGTTTATGAGGCACTAAGGCGAACATAAGAGATGGAATGAGCATCTACACGCATATTATTGCACGTAACGTGCCAACATGACAGCCAGAACTTTTACATAAAGCAACATTTTAAGATAAAAGGAAATTATGCTGTTAAGCACCATTTTAAGCTCTACAACGTATCGGGAAAAGGCGGGCATATGTTGCTAGGAGGAGACAGCAAAACCCAGAAATAAATATTCATTTAACTTTCAATGAGTTGCATGTCTCTGGATTGCGACAATGAAAAAGGACGTTGTTGGGGAATGACTACAAGGATGAAGAATCTCAGAAAACAAAAAACCCCGCCGAAGCGGGGTTCAAAATTGGTCGGCGAGAGAGGATTCGAACCTCCGACCCACTGGTCCCAAACCAGTTGCGCTACCAAGCTGCGCTACTCGCCGATGTACTGCTTTTTGAATTTTTAGTTCAATTCATTTAAAAAGTCGTGGTGCGAGGGGGGGGACTCGAACCCCCACATCCAAAGGACACTAACACCTGAAGCTAGCGCGTCTACCAATTCCGCCACCTTCGCAATTCACAACTCTTTCAAATAATGGGGTGGCTAATGGGATTCGAACCCACGACAACTGGAATCACAATCCAGGGCTCTACCAACTGAGCTATAGCCACCACTGTATTCTTTCACGCGGTACTGACTACTTCTCAGACCACCGCAGCTCTAGCGCCGGGACTAAAATGGCGCGCCCGACAGGATTCGAACCTGAGACCTCTGCCTCCGGAGGGCAGCGCTCTATCCAGCTGAGCTACGGGCGCTTAGCGCCGTTGCGGGGCTGGATATTACGTACCTCCGTCCCCGCTGTCTAGTGCTTTTTTGAAAAAAATGCGCGTTTGGTTATGGTTTGCACATTTTGCCGCTTATTCCTCCACTTTCTGCGTGGTGGCACGGCGACCCAGGCCAAAAAGCTTATATGCGGCCGTCACAGCCGCCAGGAAGATCACCCCGACAAACAGCGACATGCGGGTATCTTCATTAAAGTACATCCCGATTAATACACAAATCAGGAACGCCATCGTCAAATAGTTCGCATACGGGAACAGAATTGAGCGGAACGGATGGCTTTCAATCGCTTTTTTATGCGCATGACGGAAACGCAGCTGGCTGATGAGGATAACAAACCACGGCACCATGCCCGGCAGCACGCTGGCGCTGTAAACGTAAACGAACACGCGTTGCGGGTTAGGAATAATGTAATTCAGGCAAGAGCCAATCAGCAGTATTGCAATGGAAACCGCCACACCCGCCACCGGCACGCCGGCACGTGAAACTTTACTCATCACCGCAGGCAGCTGATTATTCTTCGAAAGCGCATAGAGCATACGTCCACAGCTGTACATCCCGCTGTTACAGCCTGACAGCGCGGCCGTCAGGACCACAAAGTTGATGATACCCGCCGCTGCCGTGATGCCAATTTTGGCAAAGGTTAAAACAAACGGGCTACCCGTCGTGCCAATTTCGTTCCACGGGAAGATGGTCACGATAACGAAGATCGCGCCCACATAGAAAATCAGAATACGCCACAACACTTTGCCCACCGCGCTACGCAGCGTGACCTGCGGGTTTTTCGCTTCACCGGCGGTAATACCGATCAGCTCCACGCCCTGATACGAGGCCACAACGATACACAGCGCCGTCAGGAAGCCCTTCCAGCCGCCGGCAAAGAAGCCGCCGTTTTCGGTCAGATTGCCAAAGCCGATAGCGTGTCCACCGTTGCCAAAGCCGAAGAAAATCACGCCCAGGCCGACGACAATCATCACGATAATCGTGGTGACTTTGATCATTGCGAACCAGAACTCAATCTCACCGTAAAGGCGCACGGCAGCCAGGTTGGCCAGCGCCACCAGCCCCACGGCAATGAGCGCGGGTATCCACTGGACCATGTCTGGGAACCAGAACTGGACGTAGACCCCTATCGCGGTGATCTCTGAGATGCCCACCGCCATCCACATAAACCAGTATGACCAGGCCGTCAGGTAGCCGAAGAACGGGCTCATATAACGATGCGCGTAAACGGCGAAGGAGCCGGTTACCGGCTCCAGGAAGAGCATTTCGCCCATGGAACGCATGATGAAGAAAACAAACAGCCCGGCAATAATGTACGCCAGTAATACGGAAGGGCCTGCCCATTTGAGCGTGCTTGCAGAGCCCATAAACAGGCCCACGCCGATAGTGCCACCCAGCGCTATCAGTTCAATATGACGAGCTTCCAGCCCACGCTGTAGCTCCGGTTTTTTCTCTGCCATAGATCCTCGATTGTGTTTGCTGTTTCCCGGCTTAATACCGGGTATTGTTTTTTAGGGGTACTAAAATACGGAGCGAATGGTTTCTTAAAATCTGCCAAATGGCAAACGATGCATTAAAAAAATGAATGCATTGCACAGATTATCAGCAGTTTTGCAGGCGAGTTGCAGCGCGAATAGCATATCGCGCTACATTTTGATTACATTTTCCCGGTGTAATGCCAGGCGAGGTAGCGAAGCAGACGGATCTGTCGTTTAATGCGTGTCGGTTGCGATAGCAGACGGTACAGCCACTCCAACCCCAGATTTTGCCAGACCTTGGGCGCACGCTTAACGTGGCCGGTAAAGACATCGTACGTACCGCCGACGCCCATGTAGAGGGCATCCGGACAGACCAGACGGCAGTCGCGCATCAGGATCTCCTGGCGCGGGGAGCCCATCGCCACGGTGACAATCTTTGCCCCGCTGTCACGAACGCGCTCAAAGAGCGTCTGCCGATCTTCCGGTTTGAAGTAACCATCCTGGCTGCCGACAATATTAACATTCCATTGACGACGCAGTTTCTCCTCAGTCTGGGCCAGTATCTCCGGCTTCCCGCCAATCAGGAACACGGGCGTGCCCTGTTCACCTGCGCGGGCCATAAGCTGCTCCCAGAGATCGGCCCCCGCCACGCGAGATACATTAGCGTCAGGATACTTTTTACGGATAGAGCGGACCACGCTGATCCCGTCCGCGTATTTAAATTCCGCCGCTTCAATTAGGCTTTTGACTTCCGCGTTATCCTCAACCGCCAGCATTTTTTCCGCGTTGATCGCCACCAGCGTACCGGATTTCATCTGGCCGTCGGCGAAAAGAAAGTCCAGCGCGTGCTGCATGTCGCGCCAGCCAATAAGCTGCAGGCCACGTAGCGCATAGCGCGGTGCAGAAATTTTATCAGTCATTACTATCCTTACTCAGACTTGCGACAGCGTTGTGCTGCCCTGCCGCTCGCGCCTGTGCACAAGCCCTGCGCTGTCAAACAGCCAGTACAGCAGTTTGGCCAGTAACAGGCAGAGGCCGAAAACAACCATGAAGAACACCACGCGCGAAACGAACGAGTCCAGCCCTTCGCGCGCCAGAACGATCATATTGAAAATGGCACCAAAGCAGAAACTGTGCAAAATGGCGGCCTTATAGCGGTTGGTCTCTTCGTTGCCACGCACGTAAAGCCAGTCGAACCACTTGATAATCAGCCCCACGGCAACCGCCCCGGGGAGAATGAACCACGCTCCTCCCATCACCACCAGGGAACCAATCAGCGTTGGCGAGATTGCCAGACCAGAATGGTTGTTCAGCACTTCCCAGGTAAAGTAATTTGCCGTGTTAAGCACCACGCCAGGCCGGTCCGGCCATAGCCAGGAAGGGATAAATACGTAGAAGTCGCGAACAATCGGCGCCAGCCCCTGGAAATCAATCTTGTCGTAGTTTTGCAGCAGCAATGCCAGGTTTTCCCACGGCGAGAAGGTATCGCGCGTCAGGTAAAGGAACGTGTAAAACGCCTCATCTCCCGCCACGTTCATTCCATAGCGCTTTAGCGCCAGCCAGAACATACCCACAATGCCAAACGCGCCTGCCGCAACCAGCATCCACAATGAGATCCAGCCGCGGATGATGCCGATAAACAGGAAGATCGCGAAGGCGATGATGATGTTCGCGCGCGTGCCGCCCACGATCATGTAGGTCAGGATGCCAAACGCGACGGTGCTAACCAGGAAGAACAGCCACGCTTTGCTGTCCTGGCGCAGGAAGAAGATCACCAGCATCGCCGGGATGAAGAAGTAGAAGAAACGCTTAAGCGCCACGCCCGAAACCTCGGCCGAAAAAATCTGGCTGTAGGAGTGGAGCTTAAACAGCAGGAAGCCGTTATGCATGAAGAAGATGCCGACGCTGACCAGGGCGATGGTCATCAGCATCACCCACGTCAGGTGGGTCTCCACCCTATTCATGGTAAAGAGCGCCCGACGCGGGGCAGCTGTCTGCGCTGAACGCAGACGCGTTTTATAGGTGACGTAGTAGACGGCATAGAAGCAGGTTGCCGCCAGAAGCGCCTGGAGCAGGATTTCCGGCGGTGCGACGCTCACGTCAAAACGGAATACCAGAATGCTGGTTAGCGGGAAGCCGAAAAAGAAGGTCAGCAGAAACAGTAACGAGAAGAACACGTTAAAGTTGAAGCGCACCCGGCGGAATTCAAACCAGGTAAGCGTGGCGATAAACAGGGTGCTCAGAAGCCAGACAATCAGTAAGCCGCTGAATTGCAACTGACTCATACTTTGTCTCCTGAAGCGATACGCAGCGCGCGGTGCCACGGCGTGAGATAATTCGGGCTGAAAAAATCAATGCTATTTTTATCCACCAGCGTGAGCTGGCGTTGGGCTTCCCGTACCACCTCGACGTTCAGCGTGTCTGAGGTAAACAGCACGGGAATATGCTGCTCGGCCATGTCCTGCCAGAACGGGTTCTCGCGGTTTAGCACGCACGGTACCCCCGCCTGAATCAGCAGACATAGCGTGCCAATCCCCTGCTGTCGGGCAAAGATGAAATAGCCGAGATCGCATTTTCTCAGCAGCGCGAGATATTCCTCAAATTCCAGCTTATCGCTGAGAATGTGCAGATTTTCTGCGCTAAACAGCGCAAGCCCCTGTCGGCGAACCTCATCTATGTAAGCGTCGTTATTGGCAGGATAGCCCATCGGCACCACCACGTTCACCGTGTCGCCGAACTGCTGATGCACCGCCCTGAGCGCCGCGACGTGTTCGTTACTACGATCGCCGGAATTCCCCACCAGGATCGTTAGTTTGCCTTCACGCACCGTGTCATTCGCCATGGCGTTAAGCGCCGGATCCATGCGGGTGGGGAAATAAAGCAACTCGCCGCGCACGTTGGGGTGCTGTTTAGCAAAATAGTTGAGATCGCCGCGGGTAGCAAAAACGCAGCCCACGCGCCCCTGCGCCATGCGGCGCAACGGATAGAAAAGACGGAATTTCCAGCCTTGGGAGACTTCGTAGAGATCGGCTCCCCAGATATGCCAGCTGCACTGGGAGGGTATAATCCCCCCGCTGAGAAGCGCCAGCCACAGGCCGGTATTAAACTGTCCGTGGAAGAAGAATCGTTGCTCGCGGTCGGCTTTCGCTTTGGCAACAACCGCCTTCGCCAGCGTGGCCTTATCCGGCCAGAAGCGAATCGTCAGCGCCGGAAACGCCTCGCTCAGGCCCTTATCCTGACCTGCAACCATAAACTCACGCGCATCTGGATTACCCGATGCCAGCTCGTCGTTGAAAAACCGCAAAACGGTCTGGTTATGGTGTGGGATGTCCGATCCCAGGATGTGAATCAGTGCAGTCATGCGCGTTTACGCCACAATAAAAATACGCCGCAACAGGCAGCGAAATAAACGATATAGGTTGCCATGTAGGCCTGAGCCGCCCCCAGCGCGCCGTGCATGGGTATCAGCCAGTGCGAAAATGCTGTCAGTAACGCAAACTGGCTAATTTCCGCCAGGATATACAGCCGCAGGGACGCTTTTGCAATCACCAGGTAGCCGAAAACGTATGCACCCACTTTCAGCACATCCCCCACCAGCTGCCAGGCAAAGAGATCGCGCATGGCGATGAATTTCGCCGAGAACAGCAGCCAGATGGCGACATCGCGCAGTAGCCAGACGGTAAAGCTGGCAGCCGCGACGGCCGGTAACACAAAGCGCAGCGATCGGAAAATCTCGCGCGTTATTTCCTGTCTGGACGTCAGTCGCGATAAGGTTGGCAGCAGGTAAACGCTAAAGGAAGCCGTAATAAACTGGAGATAGGCGTCGGAAATACTGCTTACGCCCTGCCAGATCCCGACCTCATCCCAGCTATAATGCGCTGCCAGCAGGTTTCGCATCATCACGTAGGCCACCGGCAGCGTGACGGAGGTAATGAGCGCCATCAGGGTAAATTTACCCAGCTGGCTGGCAAGGACCTTGTCCCATTGCGGTTTCAGGTAGCTAAGAGGGATGACGCCCCGGCGCATCAGCATAAATGCCGCAGGAACAACCACCAGCGCCGGGACCAGCGCAAGCCCCAGCAGTGCGCCTTCATAGCCGCCCAGGCGATAGCAAAAGTAATAGGCAATCACGCCGATGACGCTGCCCAGGATTAACGCAAGCGCGTTTCCGGCAGCATCACGAAACCCTTTCATCAGCGCCAGCAGCAGGTTAGCCCAGGCAATCCCCATCTGAACCAATGCGACCAGACGCACCAGCCCCTGGTAATGGGTGTGCCCGAACAATCCCTGGCTGATGGGTGCCGCCGCCAGCAGAAAGACAATCGCCATCAGGGTTGAAAAACCCGTGACCATAGCCGAAGAGGTGCCCACCACTCTGCGCAGCTGAGCCGCATCATCGTGATACTGCGCAACGTATTTGGTCACGCCGTTGAAGATACCGGCACCGGCCAGCACACCAAGGACGGTGATAAGCTGACGGAAATTACCCGCCAGCCCCACACCAGAGGGGCCAAATGAAACGGCCAGCAGCTTGACGACCAACAGCCCGGCGCCAATTTTTACAAGCGTGGACGCGGCGGTCCACACCGATGCTTTTGCCAGAGACATATCAGCCGAAATAACTCAGAAGGGTATTAATCACCGTACGCTGGTTAACGGGCGCGAGGTTGTAGAACAGTGGCAGGCGAAGCAAACGCTCACTTTCTTTAGTGGTGTAGCGGTCTTCACCCGCAAACGTGCCAAACGCTTCTCCGGCCGGACTGGAGTGCAGCGGGATATAGTGGAACACCGCCATAATTTCGGCCTCTTTCAGCCAGGCGATGAGCTCGCTGCGGTCGTCGTTATCGCGCAGCTTGATGTAGAACATATGCGCGTTGTGGACGCAATCTGCCGGGATGGTTGGCAGTTCAATACGCCCGGCTTTTGCCAGAGGCTCAAGCGCATCGTAATAGGTTTGCCACAGGGAAAGACGCTGAAGGTTGATACGCTCCGCCGCTTCCAGCTGCGCCCACAGGTACGCAGCCTGCAGATCCGCCATCAAATAGCTGGAGCCGATATCGCGCCAGGTGTATTTGTCTACCTGACCCCGGAAGAACTGGCTGCGGTTAGTGCCTTTTTCGCGGATCACTTCTGCACGCTCCACGAGAGCCCGGTCGTTAATCAGCGTCGCACCACCTTCTCCACCCGCAGTGTAGTTTTTGGTTTCGTGGAAGCTAAAGCAGCCGATGTGGCCGATCGTGCCCAGCGCGCGTCCCTTGTAGGTGGACATCACGCCCTGCGCGGCATCTTCCACCACAAACAGGTTATGTTTTTTGGCGATCGCCATGATGGTGTCCATTTCACAGGCCACGCCCGCGTAGTGAACCGGCACGATCGTGCGCGTTTTGTCAGTGATCGCCGCTTCAATCAACGTCTCATCAATGTTCATGGTATCCGGGCGGATATCCACGAAGACAATTTTCGCCCCGCGCAGGACAAAAGCGTTCGCGGTGGAAACGAAGGTATAGCTCGGCATAATCACTTCATCACCGGGCTGGATATCCAGCAACAGTGCCGCCATTTCCAGCGATGCCGTACAGGACGGGGTCAGCAGCACTTTGGCGCTGCGAAAACGCTGTTCCATCCACTGCTGACAGCGCCGGGTGAAACCGCCGTCACCGCAGAGTTTGCCGCTGCCCATAGCAGACTGCATATAGTCGAGTTCAGTTCCGACAACGGGTGGTGCGTTAAATGGAATCATCTTGTCACCTGTATAACCAGTAGGCGGTGGCGTCGATGTTGGCACCACTCGCAATATAACGTTTAAGCGCCGCGGTGTTGCCCAGTTGGGTCGCTACCCGCAGCGTCACTAGCTGTTGCTGTTGCGACCAGTGCAGCGCCGCCTGCATGAGTTTTTCACCCATGCCGCGCCCGGCTAATAAGCCAATACGCGCCTCGCGCTCGTTGAGCTTACGCAGCGAGACGAACCCCTTGATTTGACCGTCTCCTGCACGGAAAACCAGGCAGACGTGGTCAAAGGTGCCTTTAACCGCATTCTCTACCCACTGGGCATAGAAACGCCCGCTATCGTCAGGTGCATACCAGGGCGCACGAAAGCGGCTCTGCGCAAACGCCTGGGTCGCCATCTGACGCAGCACGGGGATGTCCTGATCCGTTGCAATTTCCGCGCCTGACGCATCGTGCCGGGTGAGGGTAATGGAAAGATCGACCTCGCCTTCAACCAGCTGAAAGCCGTGTTGCTGGAGCGCGTCAAGCAGATCGGCACGCTCCGCAGGGATCTTCGCCTGCACCCGTTGCCAGGCGGTAAAATCCGATTCAGCCAGCACCGGCGCGTTATCGCGCAGACGCACGATGGCCGACGGCAGGCCAAAAAAGGCACTCTCCCACTGCAGGGACTCGAGCCCCCCTTTCAGGCTGTTCAACGCCAGACACCTTTGGTATCCACAATATACTGCTGACGAACGGCATCACCGGAAGTCGCTTTAAACTCTTTATGATCCACCAGCAGCACCAGCACGTCCGCCGTCGCGAGCGCTTCATCCAGCGCCGTCAGCGTGCAGTGCCCCGCCAGTTTTGTCGGCAATTCATGGATATTCGGCTCAACCACCAGCGTTTCACCCTTGTGCCATCCGGCAATCATCTCAGCAATTTCCATCGCCGGGCTTTCACGCAGATCGTCAATGTTGGGTTTGAATGCCAGACCGAAACAGGCAATTTTCAGCTCGCTGGCGCGCTTGCCGCTCTCTGCCAGACAATCCGCTACCGTGGTTTTGACCTGATTGAGCACCCAGTGAGGTTTGCTGTCGTTCACTTCACGCGCGGTGCGAATCAGGCGCGCCTGCGCTGGATTCTGCGCCACGATAAACCACGGGTCGACGGCAATACAGTGTCCGCCCACCCCCGGGCCTGGCTGGAGAATATTCACACGCGGATGGCGATTCGCCAGGCTAATCAGCTCCCAGACGTTAATTCCCTGATCGGCGCAGATGAGTGAAAGTTCGTTCGCAAAGGCGATATTCACGTCACGGAAGCTGTTTTCCGTCAGCTTGCACATCTCGGCGGTGCGGGAGTTTGTCACCACGCACTCGCCTTCCAGGAAAATCTTATACAGCGCGCTGGCACGTTCGGAACAGACTGGCGTCATACCGCCAATGACGCGGTCGTTTTTAATCAGTTCGACCATGACCTGGCCCGGGAGTACGCGCTCCGGGCAGTAGGCGATGTTGATATCCGCCTGCTCGCCAACCTGCTGTGGGAAGCTCAGGTCTGGACGGGCCTCTGCCAGCCACTGCGACATCTGTTCAGTCGCCCCCACCGGAGACGTGGACTCGAGGATTACCAACGCCCCTTTTTTCAGCACAGGCGCGATTGATTTTGCCGCCGCCTCGACGAACGCCATGTCGGGCTCGTGGTCGCCTTTAAAGGGGGTTGGGACTGCAATTAGATAGGCATCCGCTTCAACGGGCGTCGTGCTGGCATGCAGGAAGCCTCCTTCCACCGCCTCTTTCACCACACGATCCAGATCGGGTTCCACAATATGAATTTCGCCACGGTTAATGGTTTCTACCGCGCGGGCGTTAATATCCACACCGACAACCTGTTTTTGACGAGAGGCAAACGCGGCCGCAGTAGGCAAGCCAATGTAGCCAAGACCAATGACAGAGATGGTAGTAAAACTCATAGCGATACCCGATTGTGTTTAAGTGCATGCAAAATACGGCCACAAGCCTGCCCGTCTCCATACGGATTATGGGCCCGGCTCATCGCCTGATACGCTTCATCGTCATGCAGCAGGCGCGTGACCTCTTCGACGATGAGCTGCGCGTTGGTGCCGACCAGACGCACCGTACCGGCTTTGACGGCTTCCGGACGTTCGGTCGTTTCACGCATCACCAGTACCGGCTTGCCGAGAGAGGGCGCTTCTTCCTGAATGCCGCCGGAATCGGTGAGGATCAGCCAGGCGTGATTCATTAGCCAGACAAACGGCATGTAGTCCTGCGGTTCAATCAGTAGAACATTGTCGACATGGCCCAGAATGCGATTAACCGGCTCGCTGACGTTAGGATTGAGATGGACCGGATAGACAATTTGCACATCGTCATTTTGCGCAGCGATTTCAGCCAGCGCGTGACAGATTTGCTCAAAACCCCGGCCAAAGCTTTCGCGACGGTGGCCGGTGACCAGGATGGTTTTTTTGCCGTTGCGCAGGAATGGATAGCGGGCAGCGAGGTCTTTCTGAAGATCGCTATTTGCCAGAACGCGGTCACGCACCCAAATTAACGCATCAATGACCGTATTGCCGGTCACAAAGATTTTGTTATCGGCGATATTTTCACGCAGCAGGTTCTGACGAGAATTCTCCGTCGGCGCAAAGTGGTACATCGCCAGATGGCCCGTTAACGTGCGGTTGGCCTCCTCCGGCCACGGCGAATAAAGATTGCCGGTACGCAAACCCGCCTCAACATGCCCCACAGGAATTCGCTGGTAAAACGCGGCCAGGCTTGTCGCCACGGTAGTGGTGGTGTCACCGTGTACCAGCACCACGTCAGGCTTGAATGACTCCAGGATCGGCTTAAGCTCTTGCAGAATGCGACAGGTTATCTCCGTTAAACCTTGCCCCGGTTTCATAATATTGAGGTCGTAATCCGGGACGATGGAAAAGAGCGTTAAGACCTGGTCGAGCATCTCACGGTGCTGGGCCGTGACGCAGACTTTTGCTTCAATATCCGGATCGCTGGCAAGCGCATGAACCAGAGGTGCCATCTTAATGGCCTCCGGCCTGGTGCCAAATACGGTTAGTACTTTCACATCGATTCTCTTCGATTAGGCGATGAAGGCCGCAGCCTTCATCGTAGACGGCGTTCTTAGTTTTTGCGACGACGCGTTAACGCCACGCCAGCGCCCGTCAGTGCGCCTACAATCCCCCACATAATCATCAGGAATGCACGACGCGGACTATCGCGTTTTACAGGTTCTTCAGGCGTTCGCAAATAACGATAGGTCTGAAAACGCGGGTCCAGAGAAGGACCTACATTAAGCGTGTTGAGCATCGCGCGATTTTGATCGTAATCGAGGTCAAAATCAGGACCGACGGCCTGGAGGTTTTCCAGGCGCGCCTGCAGCATGGGGCGGCCAAGGAGGAACATCTCTGAATCAGGCAGCTCATCAGCCGGCACGTCCGTCTCAGTGCGGGAAATATTGTGCTGTTCCGCAATTTTCAGCGCCTGCTCAATATTATGAACACGACGAGCGAAAATGGCTTTAGCCACCTCTTCCTGACGTTTCACCTGTGCTTTCATCTGGATTGTACGAGCCGCCCAGGCGCCTTTAAGCTCTTCGTTAAGATGGCTTGCGGCACGCTGGCTGGCAAACGCGACATACTGACGCAACAGGTTGTTAGCATCCGGCGCGGTTTCTGCAATCAGTTTGACGCTGTCGTTCACGTTACGCAGCGCATCGCCCGGCATAAACTGAATATTGTTAATCAGATCGTCCAGCAGAGCGGCATCGGCTTTAGTGTTATCAACTCGACGCTGCTTGTAATAATCCGTCTGAGACCAGAAGTCGCGGCGCGTATCCCACGAAGCCAGTTGCATCACAAACTCTTTATAAGCCTCATCCATAACGGAGACCTGATCTGGCGTGGCGAGGTTGGCTTTGATATCCAGGTTTCGCAGGAATTGCTGCTGGGAATAGTATCCCCCAAGCATGTTAACCGTTGGTTTGTCCGTGATTGCCGTGGAGCTCCATTCTTGTTTTGCAAAGAACGTATAGGCCAGCGCTAACAGTGCAAAACCCAGCGCAATCCCCGCAATCCAAAGTTTGCCTGCCCATAACACGCGAAACAAACCCCGAATATCCAGTTCATTCTCAGTTACCACTGATTTCGCTCCCGCCAACGGTTGAGTCATCATAGTCCCGGTTTTACTTAGTTAATGTTGTGTTTTTGCCACTGTTACGACGCATCCGGCGTTTAATACGTTTTATGAACCGCGCTACTTTCCATGCGCGCTTAATGCAGTAGCCGTACAGGAAAAATGCTAGCAAGAATAATGCCAACATAACCCACTCAGGAATGATATGAGAATATTCTGCAGCTACGCCAATTGCGGCCAAAATAGCAGCGGCCAGAGTAATCAGCACAAACGCCTGACGAGAAGTAAAACCCGCACGCATGATGAGATGATGAATGTGTTGGCGGTCTGGAGAGAAAGGACTCATCCCTTTGCGCAGGCGGCGATACATAATCGCCACCATATCCATCAATGGAATGGCAATAATCCACAGCGCGGTTACCGGACTTATCGGGTGGGTTTGACCCTGCGTGGTTTCAAGCAGGATCCAGATAACCGTAAAACCAATCAGCGTACTGCCCGCGTCCCCCATAAAGACTTTATAGCGACGGCCCAGCACGCCGAGGTTTAAGAGGATATAAGGCAGAATGGCGGCAATCATGGCAAAACACCACATTGCCAGGCTGTACTGGCCATCAAACCATAAGATAATGCCAATAGCGGCGAAAGAAACGGATGACAGTCCACCGAGCAGGCCGTCAATGCCGTCCACCATGTTGAAAGCATTGATTGCCGCCCAGACGGCAAAGAGCGTCAGGAAGAAGCCAAATGGACCCAGAACTAACTCCCACGGGCCAAACACATAGCCGAGGCTACGCAGATACAGTCCGCCGACAACCATCATCACCACGCCAATGGCCGCCTGAACGGTGGCGCGTATTTTCACCGCGATATCGAAGCGGTCATCAAGAGCCCCGACTAACACCAGGACACCGGCGCAGGCAATATAGAGGGCGGCATGCGGGATATAATAGTCAGCAATACCAAACGTGAAGCAAATCCCTGCGTAAACAGAAATCCCGCCGACTAAAGGAATAAGTCCCTGATGGCGTTTACGAAAATTAGGCTTATCCACCAACCCTATTCGTTTTGCCACCTTGCGCGCAATGAACAAAAAACAGGTTGTGAATAAAAAAATACTGATCAGTTCAGTAACGGCGGTGAATAGATTCACAATGGATTGCTCTCAACAAATGTTAGTCCCGGAAGTATAACCATGAAGCCACAGCCTCAGAAGTAATAAAGATGGCTTCTTACAACTCCCTTTGTATATTTTTCAATCAATTATTTCTTTGGCTGCAGAAACGGCCCTATTGTCGCACCGACCGGTCAAAATTGGGAGTAGATGGTACTAGCGTATAGTCCATAAAAGAAAAACGCCACGTAAAAACGTGGCGTTTGCTGGCTTTATTTGCGTTACGAGCGTTTCATCATGTCAAAGAAATCGTCGTTGGTTTTGGTCATCGCCAGTTTGTTAATGAGGAACTCCATTGCGTCGATTTCACCCATTGGATGGATGATTTTACGCAGGATCCACATTTTCTGCAGCTCTTCCTGGGTGGTGAGCAGCTCTTCTTTACGAGTACCGGAACGGTTGTAGTCGATAGCCGGGAAGACGCGTTTTTCAGCGATTTTACGAGAAAGATGCAGTTCCATGTTGCCTGTACCTTTAAATTCTTCGTAAATCACTTCGTCCATTTTAGAACCGGTATCGATCAGCGCCGTCGCAATGATGGTCAGGCTGCCGCCCTCTTCCACGTTACGTGCTGCACCGAAGAAGCGTTTTGGGCGATGCAGGGCGTTAGCATCCACACCACCGGTCAGGACTTTACCGGACGCCGGCACCACGGTGTTGTAGGCACGCGCCAGACGAGTGATGGAGTCGAGCAGGATGATCACGTCTTTCTTGTGCTCAACCAGGCGTTTCGCCTTCTCGATAACCATTTCCGCAACCTGAACGTGGCGAGATGCCGGTTCGTCGAAGGTAGAAGCAACCACTTCACCTTTAACCAGACGCTGCATCTCGGTCACTTCTTCCGGACGTTCGTCAATCAGCAGCACCATCAGCACGCAGTCTGGGTGGTTATAGGCGATGCTCTGAGCGATGTTCTGCAGCAGCATGGTTTTACCCGCTTTTGGCGGCGCCACAATCAGACCACGCTGGCCACGACCAATTGGTGATGCCAGATCCAGTACACGCGCGGTTAAGTCTTCAGTAGAACCGTTACCACGCTCCATGCGCAGGCGAGAGTTCGCGTGCAGCGGCGTTAAGTTCTCAAAGAGGATCTTATTACGCGAGTTTTCCGGTTTGTCGAAGTTAACTTCATTGACTTTCAACAGCGCAAAGTAGCGTTCACCCTCTTTAGGAGGACGAATCTTACCTGAAATGGTGTCACCAGTGCGGAGGTTGAAACGGCGGATTTGGCTGGGGGATACGTAGATGTCGTCAGGGCCGGCGAGGTAGGAGCTGTCTGCAGAGCGGAGGAAACCAAATCCGTCTTGCAATATCTCCAGCACACCGTCGCCAAAGATATCTTCGCCACTCTTAGCGTGCTGCTTCAGGATGGCGAAAATGATGTCCTGCTTGCGCATACGAGCCTGGTTTTCCAGCCCCATATTTTCGCCGAGAGTGATCAGCTCAGAAACCGGCGTATTCTTTAATTCGGTAAGATTCATAATGGTGTGGGTTCTTAAACTCGGGGTGATTCTCGAACTTAATGTTGTGAATGGTATGGCAGGGTCATCCATGCCTGTTTAGCGGCCATCAACTCATGTCTGTTCGCTGTCTGGTCACAGGGAAAGAACGCAGAACTGAAACGACAAGACGGATTGAGCGACAAGCCCGGAATTTAGCCACTTCACGCACTGTTCATGTCAACAACGGGAAGTATCGGGTAAAACAAGATTCAAACAACAAGATATGTTTAAAACGAAGTCATAGCTAACTTAGCACGACTTCAGCCGGGCGTCCAGAGTTCCACATCATTTAGCCGGGAGCTCTGAACGCACAGCGGAGAAACCTTACGCCAGGTTAGCGTCCAGGAACTCTTTCAGTTGACCTTTGGACAGCGCACCCACTTTGGTTGCTGCCACTTCGCCGTTTTTGAACAGCAGAAGGGTTGGGATGCCACGGATACCGTATTTTGGTGCGGTGCCCGGGTTTTGGTCGATGTTCAGCTTGGCAACGGTCAGTTTGCCCTGATATTCGTCGGCGATCTCATCCAGAATCGGGGCGATCATTTTGCAAGGACCACACCATTCAGCCCAGAAATCGACGAGGATCAGCCCGTCAGCCTTAAGTACGTCCGTGTCAAAACTGTCGTCAGTCAGGTGAATAATTTTATCGCTCATATATAACTCCACAGGAATAAGCCTGGTACGTTGGTTTTGTCTCCACCAACGACGTGTTGATGTCGCATTAACCAACTAAAGGTTGACTTTATTTCACCGGATACGCTTTCGTAAAGCAATAGTAAGCTGATATTCTACCACACTATGAGCAAAACACATTTAACAGAACAGAAGTTTTCCGACTTCGCGCTGCACCCGAAGGTGATTGAAGCCCTTGAAAATAAAGGGTTTCATAACTGCACGCCCATTCAGGCCCTCGCGCTGCCGCTGACGCTGGCCGGTCGCGATGTTGCCGGGCAGGCGCAAACCGGTACCGGCAAAACGATGGCGTTTTTAACGTCAACGTTTCATTATTTACTTTCTCACCCAGCGATTGCAGACCGCAAAGTTAACCAGCCGCGCGCGCTAATTATGGCCCCGACGCGAGAACTGGCGGTACAGATCCACGCAGACGCTGAACCCCTGGCGCAGGCTACGGGCCTGAAGATTGGCCTGGCCTATGGCGGCGACGGCTACGATAAACAGCTGAAAGTGCTCGAAAGCGGTGTGGATATCCTGATCGGTACCACCGGCCGTCTTATCGATTACGCCAAACAGAACCACATTAACCTCGGTGCCATCCAGGTTGTGGTGCTCGATGAAGCTGACCGCATGTACGATCTCGGCTTCATTAAAGACATTCGCTGGCTGTTCCGCCGTATGCCTCCGGCCAATCAGCGTCTGAATATGCTGTTCTCTGCAACCCTCTCATACCGCGTACGCGAACTGGCGTTCGAACAGATGAACAACGCCGAATATGTAGAAGTGGAACCTGAGCAGAAAACGGGTCACCGCATTAAAGAAGAGCTCTTCTATCCTTCCAATGAAGAGAAAATGCGTCTGCTGCAAACGCTGATCGAAGAAGAGTGGCCAGATCGCGCCATCATCTTTGCGAACACCAAACATCGTTGTGAAGACATCTGGGGCCATCTGGCTGCAGACGGTCACCGTGTTGGCCTGTTGACCGGCGACGTCGCACAGAAAAAACGCCTGCGTATTTTGGAAGAGTTCACCCGTGGCGATCTCGATATTCTGGTCGCAACCGACGTGGCGGCACGTGGTTTACACATTCCAGCCGTGACGCATGTCTTTAACTACGATCTGCCAGACGACTGCGAAGACTACGTACACCGTATCGGTCGTACCGGTCGCGCGGGCGCAAGCGGACACTCTATTAGCCTTGCATGTGAAGAGTATGCGCTGAATCTCCCAGCCATTGAGACTTATATCGGTCACTCTATCCCGCAGAGCAAATACAATCCGGAAGCGCTGTTAAGCGAACTGCCGCCGCCTAAGCGTCTAACCCGCCCACGCTCCGGCAATGGTCCGCGTCGTTCAGGCGGCGCACCGCGTAATCGTCGTCGTTCAGGTTAAGAAAATATGCTCAGCTCCACCTCGCTTTATGCGGCAATTGATCTCGGTTCGAATAGTTTTCATATGCTGGTTGTGCGCGAGGTGGCGGGAAGCATACAAACGCTGACGCGCATCAAGCGCAAGGTCCGCCTCGCGGCGGGCCTGAGCAGCGATAACCACCTCTCACCTG
Source organism: Enterobacter sp. 148H3 (assembly GCF_034107425.1). NCBI lineage: Bacteria > Pseudomonadati > Pseudomonadota > Gammaproteobacteria > Enterobacterales > Enterobacteriaceae > Enterobacter > Enterobacter sp. 148H3. Next base: position 64,798 of record NZ_JAWNEI010000017.1, read on the forward strand.
AAGCCATGGAACGTGGCTGGCAGTGTCTGCGACTCTTTGCCGAGCGTCTGCAGGATATCCCGCATGCCCAAATCACCGTCGTCGCCACTGCGACACTTCGCCTGGCGGTTAACGCCGTTGATTTTATTGCCAGAGCGCAGGAAATCCTCGGTTGCCCGGTTCAGGTTATCAGCGGTGAAGAAGAAGCTCGTCTGATTTATCAGGGAGTTGCACACACCACGGGGGGTGACGATCGCCGCCTGGTGGTGGATATCGGCGGTGCCAGTACCGAGCTTGTGACCGGCACCGGCGCGCAGGCAACGTCGCTGTTCAGCCTCTCGATGGGCTGCGTGACCTGGCTTGAGCGCTACTTTACCGATCGTAATCTGGGTAAAGAGAACTTCGACGAGGCGGAAAACGCCGCGCGCGAGGTATTACGCCCGGTCATGGATGAACTGCGCTATCACGGCTGGAAAGTCTGCGTGGGTGCGTCCGGGACCGTGCAGGCCCTGCAGGAAATCATGATGGCGCAGGGAATGGACGAGCGGATTACGCTTGCTAAGCTTCAGCAGTTGAAACAGCGCGCCATTCAGTGCGGACGCCTGGAAGAGCTGGAAATTGAAGGCCTGACGCTCGAACGCGCGCTGGTCTTCCCGAGCGGGCTGGCCATTCTTATCGCTATTTTCACCGAGCTGAACATCCAGTGTATGACCCTGGCCGGCGGTGCGCTGCGTGAAGGCCTGGTCTACGGGATGCTGCATCTGTCGGTCGATCAGGATATCCGCAGCCGTACCCTGCGCAACGTGCAGCGTCGTTTTCTGGTTGATATCGATCAGTCAGGACGCGTATCGCAGCTGGCGTCACGCTTCGCCGATCAGGTCGCTAACGTCTGGGATCTTGATCACCTGAGCCGGGATTTACTCCTGAGCGCGTGCGCGCTACATGAAGTAGGGCTGAGCATTGATTTTAAGCAGGCACCGGCTCACGCAGCGTATCTGGTCCGCAACCTTGATTTACCGGGCTACACGCCCGCGCAGAAAAAATTGCTGGCAACGCTGCTGCTGAACCAGACCAATGCAGTCGACCTCTCCTCTCTGCATCAGCAAAACGCCGTACCGCCGCGCGTGGCCGAGCATCTCTGCCGCCTGCTGCGTCTGGCGATCCTGTTTGCCAGCCGCCGCCGCGATGATTTGCTGCCAGCCATTAATCTTGTGGCCGATGACGAGAAGCTTTCGCTGACGCTGCCGGAAAACTGGATTGAACGTCACCCGTTAGGGGCCGAGATGATCGAGCAGGAGTGCCAGTGGCAGAGCTATGTGCACTGGGTGCTGGAAGTAAAGTAATACGCTGAACATTGCCGGGTGGCGGCTTCGCCTTGCCCGGCTACTCATCATTATCCTTTCTCTTTGGCTTTAGCCAGCATGGCGCGAATGTTCGCCACGTTAGCCTGCCCCTTGTGCATCCGCTCTTCCGCGGTAATCACTTTGCGCTCCTGCTCCCAGATCAGGTCATCCTGCGGCAGTTCCAGCAGGAAACGACTCGGCTCCGGGCGGACGAGTTCGCCATACTGGCGGCGCTCTTTACACAGCGTGAACGTCAGCTCTTTCTGCGCGCGGGTGATCCCCACGTAGGCCAGGCGGCGCTCCTCATCGACGTTATCTTCATCAATGCTGCTCTGGTGCGGCAACAATCCCTCTTCCATACCAACAAGATAGACATACGGGAACTCCAGCCCTTTTGACGCATGCAGCGTCATGAGCTGAACCTGATCGGCCTCTTCTTCGCTCTCGCCGCGCTCCATCATGTCGCGCAGGGTAAAGCGGGTGACGACCTGCGTCAGGGTCATAGGCTCGTCGATTTCAGAGCCCTCCAGCATTTCGGTCATCCAGCTGAAAAGCTGGTTAACGTTCTTCATGCGCATCTCAGCCGCCTTCGGGCTGGCTGAGGTTTCATACAGCCAGGACTCATAGTCGATGCCGTGAATGAGATCGCGCACTGCCGCCACCGGCTCGCGCTCCGCGAGACGCTGTACTTCGCCGAGCCAGTGGGTGAAGCGGGTTAACGAGTCATAGCCACGCCCGGTTAACGTCTGGCTCAGCCCCATGTCAAAGCTGGCAGTAAACATACTTTTGTTGCGGGTCATCGCCCACTCGCCGAGCTTTTGCAGCGTCGCCGGGCCTATCTCGCGTTTTGGCGTATTCACAATACGCAGAAACGCGCTGTCGTCATCCGGGTTAGTGAGCACGCGCAGATAAGCCAGCAGGTCTTTGATCTCTGGCCGTGAGAAGAACGACGTACCGCCCGAGATTTTGTACGGAATGCGGTTCTGCATCAGCATCTTTTCAAAGACGCGCGACTGGTGGTTACCGCGATAGAGGATCGCGTAATCCTTATATTCTGTTTTGTTGACGAAGTGGTGAGCGATGAGCTCGCCCGTGACGCGCTCCGCTTCATGATCCTCATTGTTGGCGCTGAGCACTTTCAGCTCCGTGCCGTAGCCCAGTTCGGAGAAGAGACGCTTCTCGAATACGTGCGGGTTATTGGCAATCAGGATGTTTGCCGCCTTCAGAATACGCCCGGAGGAGCGGTAGTTTTGCTCCAGCTTAATCACCTGTAGGGCGGGGAAATCTTTGCTCAGCAGCACCAGGTTTTGCGGGCGCGCGCCGCGCCAGGAGTAAATCGACTGGTCGTCGTCGCCTACCACGGTGAAACGCGCGCGCTGCCCCACCAGCAGCTTCACCAGCTCGTACTGGCTGGTGTTAGTGTCCTGATATTCATCCACCAGCAGGTAGCGGATTTTATTCTGCCAGCGCTCGCGCACCTCTTCATTGCGCTGCAGCAGCAGCGTGGGCAGCAGGATCAGGTCGTCAAAGTCCAGCACGTTGCACGCTTTCATATGCGCATCGTACAGACCGTAGCAGTGGGCGAAGATCCGATCCCGTTCGCCTTTGGCGATCGCCGCGGCCTGCGCCGGGGTCATCAGATCGTTTTTCCAGTTCGAGATCGTCGAGATCAGCTGCTGCAACAGCACTTTGTCATCTTCGATCAGCCCCTCGGTGAGCTCTTTGAGCAACGCCACCTGGTCAGTGTCATCGAAGAGGGAGAAGTTGGACTTCATTCCCAGCGCCGCATACTCGCGTTTGATGATATCCAGCCCCAGCGTGTGGAAGGTGGAGATCATCAGGCCACGCGCTTCTTTACGGCCAAGCGTCTGACCGACGCGCTCTTTCATCTCACGCGCCGCTTTATTGGTAAAGGTGACCGCCGCAATGTGTCGCGCCTGATACCCGCAGTTGCGGATCAGATGGGCGATCTTGTTGGTGATCACACGGGTTTTACCCGAACCGGCCCCTGCCAGCACCAGGCATGGTCCAGTAACGAATTCGACCGCTTGTTGTTGTCCAGGGTTTAAACGCATGGGAGTGTTGCTCAATCTTCGAACGGGGTGTGGATTGTAGCAGAAAGCCGGGCGCAGATTTACCGGCTAATGATAAAGTGGAGAAATCGTGTTTAACCCGTAGAGCAGAACCATGAAAAAGACCGCAGCAGCCCTGCATATTCTGGTAAAAGAAGAGAAACTGGCCCAGGAGATCCTGGCCAAGCTGGAGCGCGGCATCAGCTTTGATCATCTGGCGAAGCGCTACTCTAAATGCCCTTCCGGGCGCAATGGTGGGGATCTCGGCGAGTTTCAACAAGGTGCGATGGTCGGCCCGTTCGATCAGGCGGTCTTTAGCTGCCCGCTTCTGAAGCCCTACGGCCCGGTAAAAACCAAATTTGGCTACCATATCATTAAGGTGCTTTATCGCCGCTGACGCGTGGTATATTGCGCCCCGATTTATTTCAACCTATTCAAGGCACGATCATGGCAAAAACAGCAGCAGCAGTGCACATTCTCGTTAAAGAAGAGAAACTGGCTTTAGATCTTCTGGAGCAGATTAAAAACGGTGCCGACTTCGGCAAGCTGGCGAAGAAGCACTCCATCTGCCCGTCAGGCAAACGCGGCGGCGATCTGGGTGAGTTCCGCCAGGGTCAGATGGTTCCGGCGTTCGATAAAGTGGTGTTCTCCTGCCCGGTGCTGGAGCCAACCGGCCCGCTGCATACCCAGTTTGGTTATCACATCATTAAAGTGCTGTACCGGAAATAAACAGCAAGGCCTTCTCTTAGAGAAGGCCTTTAATGTTTGCACCCTCTCCCTGTGGGAGAGGGGCGGGGTGAGGGCATCAGCCCGCCCCTGTTGTTAACCCGCTACCGCGATGCGCTTCATATCGGTCATGTAGCCACGCAGTTTGTGACCCACTTTCTCGATCTGGTGGCTGCGAATGGCTTCGTTCACATCGCGCAGCTGCGCGTTGTCCACGGCACCTTCTGCAATCGCTTTACCCAGATCGCCAGTCTGCAGAGTAGTCATAAACTCTTTCAGCAGCGGTACGCAGGCGTAAGAGAACAGGTAGTTACCATATTCCGCGGTATCAGAGATCACCACGTTCATTTCGTACAGACGCTTACGGGCGATGGTGTTCGCAATCAGCGGCAGCTCGTGCAGTGATTCGTAGTACGCAGATTCTTCGATGATGCCTGAATCCACCATGGTTTCGAACGCCAGCTCAACGCCTGCTTTCACCATCGCGATCATCAGCACGCCTTTATCGAAGTACTCCTGCTCGCCGATTTTACCTTCGTACTGTGGCGCGGTTTCGAACGCGGTTTTACCGGTCTCTTCACGCCAGGTCAGCAGTTTCTTATCGTCGTTCGCCCAGTCCGCCATCATGCCGGAAGAGAATTCGCCGGAGATAATGTCGTCCATGTGTTTCTGGAACAGCGGTGCCATGATGGTTTTCAGCTGTTCAGACAGCGCGTAAGCACGCAGTTTTGCCGGGTTGGACAGACGGTCCATCATCAGCGTAATACCGCCCTGCTTCAGCGCTTCGGTGATGGTTTCCCAGCCGAACTGAATCAGTTTTTCCGCATATGCCGGGTCGGTACCCTCTTCCACCAGCTTATCGAAGCACAGCAGAGAACCGGCCTGCAGCATGCCGCACAGAATGGTCTGCTCGCCCATCAGGTCAGATTTCACTTCGGCAACGAAGGACGATTCCAGCACGCCCGCACGGTGACCGCCGGTCGCCGCTGCCCATGCTTTGGCAATCGCCATGCCTTCGCCTTTCGGATCGTTTTCCGGGTGAACCGCGATCAGGGTCGGCACGCCGAAGCCACGCTTGTACTCTTCACGAACTTCGGTACCCGGGCACTTCGGTGCAACCATCACCACGGTGATGTCTTTACGGATCTGCTCGCCCACTTCAACGATGTTGAAGCCGTGGGAGTAACCCAGAGCCGCGCCGTCTTTCATCAGCGGCTGTACGGAACGCACAACGTCTGAGTGCTGCTTGTCCGGGGTCAGGTTAACTACCAGATCCGCCTGCGGGATCAGCTCTTCGTAGGTACCCACTTTGAAGCCGTTTTCGGTCGCTTTGCGCCAGGAAGCACGCTTCTCGGCAATCGCTTCTTTGCGCAGGGCGTAGGAGATATCCAGACCGGAGTCACGCATATTCAGGCCCTGGTTCAGACCCTGTGCGCCACAGCCGACGATGACCACTTTTTTACCCTGAAGGTAGCTCGCGCCATCGGCAAATTCGTCGCGCGCCATGAAGCGGCATTTGCCCAGCTGCGCCAGCTGCTGGCGCAAGTTCAGTGTATTAAAGTAGTTAGCCATGGGTGATACCTCGTGATGTTGTGTGTCTTATTGTTCGGTTCGCGTTTCAGCGAGAATGTACCCACATTACAACAGGAAATTTATTGCGGAAATTGATATATTCACAACGTCATGTTGCAATTTTTGCAATGTAAAAAGAGGGAGTGGAATCGGTGGATTTACGCGATCTGAAAATGTTCCTGCACCTGACGGAAAGCCGTCATTTTGGCCGCAGCGCCCGGGCGATGCACGTTAGCCCCTCCACGCTTTCACGCCAGATCCAGCGCCTTGAGGAAGACCTCGGCCAGCCCCTGTTCGTGCGCGACAACCGCACCGTCACCCTCACGGAAGCGGGCGAAGAGCTACGCATTTTTGCCCAGCAGACGCTGCTGCAGTACCAGCAGCTGCGGCACTCGATTGACCAGCAGGGGCCGTCACTTTCCGGCGAGCTGCATATTTTTTGCTCCGTGACCGCCGCCTACAGCCATCTGCCACCCATCCTTGACCGCTTCCGCGCGGCGCATCCGTCGGTTGAAATTAAGCTCACCACCGGCGATGCCTCCGACGCAATGGAAAAAGTGGTGACGGGCGAAGCGGATCTCGCCATTGCTGGGAAACCTGAAACCCTGCCGGGCGCGGTGGCATTCTCCATGCTGGAGAATCTGGCGGTGGTACTCATTGCCCCGGCCCTGCCCTGCCCGGTGCGTAACCAGGTGTCGGTGGAAAAACCGGACTGGTCCACGGTACCGTTTATCATGGCCGATCAGGGGCCGGTGCGCCGTCGTATTGAGCTGTGGTTCCGCCGCCAGAAAATCAGCAATCCGTCGATTTACGCCACGGTCAGCGGCCATGAGGCGATGGTGTCGATGGTGGCGCTCGGCTGCGGCGTGGCGCTGCTGCCGGAGGTGGTGCTGGAAAATAGCCCGGAACCGGTGCGCAATCGCGTGATGATTCTGGAGCGCAGCGATGAGAAAACGCCGTTTGAGCTTGGCGTGTGCGCACAAAAAAAGCGGCTGCATGAGCCGCTTATTGATGCGTTCTGGACGATATTGCCGAATCACTAACCTGCCAGGAAGAACCTGAACGCCGGGTTATGGGTTTCGTCGTGACACTCATAGCCCAGCTCGTTCAGCCGCGTTTCGAAATCCGGCTCGTGCTCGCCCAGTTCAAACGCCGCCAGCACGCGGCCGTAGTCGGTACCGTGGCTGCGGTAGTGGAAAAGGGAGATGTTCCAGTGCGTGCCCAGCGTGTGCAGGAACTTGAGCAGCGCGCCCGGCGATTCCGGGAACTCAAAGCTGAACAGGCGTTCCCTGAGCGGCTTCGATGGACGCCCGCCGACCATGTAGCGCACGTGCAGCTTCGCCATCTCATCGTCGGAGAGATCGACTACGCTATAGCCGCCTTCATGCAGCAGGTTAAGGATCTCTTTACGCTCCTCCACGCCACGGCTCAGACGCACGCCGACAAAAATGCAGGCGTCTTTGGCATCGGCAAAACGGTAGTTAAACTCCGTCACCGAACGGCCGCCCAGCAGCTGACAAAATTTCAGGAAGCTGCCCTTCTCTTCCGGAATCGTCACCGCCAGCAGCGCTTCCCGCTGTTCGCCCAGCTCGCAGCGCTCGGACACGTAGCGCAGACCGTGGAAGTTCACGTTGGCACCAGAAAGCACGTGCGCCAGACGCTCGCCGCGAATGTTGTGCTGCGCGATGTATTTTTTCATGCCCGCCAGCGCCAGAGCGCCGGACGGTTCCGCCACCGCACGAACGTCTTCGAAGAGATCCTTCATCGCCGCGCAGATCGCATCGCTATCCACCGTGACGATATCGTCGAGATATTCCCGGCACAGGCGGAAGGTTTCGTCGCCAATACGCTTCACCGCCACGCCCTCGGCAAACAGCCCGACGCGCGGCAGGTCTACCGGATGCCCGGCATCCAGCGCCGCTTTCAGGCAGGCAGAATCTTCCGCTTCCACGGCAATGACTTTGATCTGCGGCATCAGCTGTTTGATCAGCACCGCCACGCCTGCGGCTAAGCCACCGCCGCCCACCGGAACAAAGACGCGGTCGAGATGGGCATCCTGCTGCAGCAGCTCCAGCGCCAGCGTGCCCTGCCCGGCAATCACCATCGGGTGGTCGAACGGCGGCACCCAGGTGAAACCCTGCTGCTGCGCCAGCTCAATCGCTTTGGCTTTTGCTTCGTCAAAGTTAGCCCCGTGGAGTAATACTTCACCGCCGAAACCGCGCACCGCGTCGACTTTGATGTCTGCGGTAGCAACCGGCATCACGATCAGCGCTTTCAGTCCCAGACGAGCAGACGAGAACGCCACGCCCTGCGCGTGGTTGCCCGCCGACGCGGTAATCACGCCGCGCGCCTTTTGCTCATCGGTCAGTCCGGCCATCATCGCGTAGGCACCGCGCAGCTTGAAGCTGTGCACCGGCTGGCGGTCTTCGCGCTTCACCAGAATGACGTTGTCGAGGCGCGAGGAGAGTTTTTCCATTTTCTGCAGGGGCGTGACCTGCACGGCTTCATAGACCGGTGCGCGCAGCACCGCCCTGAGATATTCCGCCCCCTCAGGGGCGGCGGATAAGGGTTGTGACTCGGCCATCGTTAGCCCCCGAGTTTCGATTTATCGCGTACAGCGCCTTTATCTGCACTGGTGGCAAGGCTCGCGTAGGCGCGCAGGGCAAAGGAGACTTCGCGCTGGCGATCTTTCGGCGTCCAGGCTTTGTCGCCGCGCGCTTCCTGCGCTTCACGACGGGCTGCGATCTCCTGGTCGCTCAGCTTGAGCTGAATGCCGCGATTCGGAATGTCGATTTCGATCAGATCGCCGTCTTCGATGATGGCAATGTTGCCGCCGCTTGCCGCTTCCGGGGAAACGTGGCCGATAGAGAGGCCGGAAGTGCCGCCGGAGAAACGCCCGTCGGTGATCAGCGCGCAGGCTTTACCGAGGCCCATCGATTTCAGGAAAGTGGTTGGGTAGAGCATCTCCTGCATGCCCGGACCGCCTTTCGGCCCTTCGTAGCGAATGACAACCACGTCGCCTTCAACCACTTTACCGCCAAGGATGGCGTCTACCGCTTCATCCTGGCTTTCGTACACCTTCGCCGGACCGGTGAATTTCTGGATGCTGTCGTCCACGCCTGCGGTTTTCACGATGCAGCCGTTTTCCGCAAAGTTTCCGTACAGCACGGCCAGACCGCCGTCTTTGCTGTAGGCGTGTTCCAGCGAGCGGATGCAGCCTTCGGCGCGATCATCGTCCAGCGTGTCCCAGCGGCAATCCTGGGAGAAGGCCTGCGTGGTACGAATACCGGCAGGACCGGCGCGGAACATTTTTTTCACCGCGTCGTCTTTGGTCAGCATCACGTCGAACTGGTCCAGCGATTCCGGCAGCGTCAGCCCGAGCACGTTTTTCACGTCACGGTTCAGCAGCCCGGCGCGATCCAGCTCGCCCAAAATACCGATTACACCACCGGCACGGTGCACGTCTTCCATATGGTACTTCTGGGTACTTGGTGCGACTTTACACAGCTGCGGCACTTTGCGGGACAGCTTGTCGATATCGCTCATGGTGAAGTCGATTTCGGCTTCCTGCGCGGCGGCCAGCAGGTGCAGAACGGTGTTGGTAGAGCCGCCCATGGCGATATCCAGCGTCATGGCGTTTTCGAACGCGGCTTTACTGGCAATGTTGCGCGGCAGAGCGCTGGCGTCGTCCTGCTCGTAGTAGCGTTTGGTCAGCTCAACGATGCGCTTACCGGCGTTGAGGAACAGCTGCTTACGGTCGGCGTGGGTCGCCAGCAGCGAGCCGTTGCCCGGCTGAGACAGGCCCAGCGCTTCGGTCAGGCAGTTCATGGAGTTCGCCGTGAACATACCGGAACAGGAGCCGCAGGTCGGACACGCGGAGCGTTCCACCTGATCGCTCTGCTCGTCAGAGACTTTCGGGTCCGCGCCCTGGATCATCGCATCGACCAGGTCGAGCTTGATGATTTTGTCAGAGAGCTTGGTTTTCCCCGCTTCCATTGGGCCACCGGAGACGAAGATCACCGGAATATTCAGACGCAGGGAAGCCATCAGCATCCCCGGGGTGATTTTGTCGCAGTTGGAGATACAGACCATGGCATCGGCGCAGTGGGCGTTAACCATGTACTCTACGGAGTCGGCGATGAGCTCGCGCGACGGCAGTGAATAGAGCATGCCCCCGTGACCCATCGCGATACCGTCATCGACCGCAATGGTGTTGAACTCTTTCGCCACGCCGCCGGAGGCTTCGATTTGCTCGGCTACCAGTTTACCCAGATCGCGCAAGTGCACGTGGCCCGGTACGAACTGGGTGAAGGAGTTCACCACGGCGATAATCGGCTTACCGAAATCGGCGTCGGTCATTCCAGTGGCGCGCCACAGCGCGCGGGCACCCGCCATGTTGCGGCCGTGGGTGGTGGTGGCTGAACGATACTTAGGCATGCTTTATTGACTCCCGTCTGACTATGTAATGGGACGGTGCGTGCCGTCCCAAATTTATGCTTAGTGATTAACCTGATCCAACCAGCCGTATTTATCTTCTGTTTCGCCGGTGAAGAGGCCAAAGAACGCTTGCTGAATGCGTTTGGTGACCGGGCCACAGCGGCCTTCGCCCACCTGAATACCGTCTACGCTGCGCACCGGGGTGATTTCAGCCGCGGTACCGGACATAAACACTTCATCGGCCAGGTACAGGGATTCGCGGGACAGCACCTGCTCGCGCACTTCGATACCCAGGTCTTTCGCCAGCTTGATGATGGCGTCACGGGTGATGCCCGGCAGCGCGGAGGAGGTGAATGGCGGCGTAAACAGAATTCCGTCTTTCACTTCAAACAGGTTTTCACCTGCGCCTTCGGAGATGTAGCCATTCACATCGAGCGCGATACCTTCCTGGTAACCGTGACGGCGCGCTTCGCTACCAACCAGCAGGGAAGAAAGGTAATTACCGCCCGCTTTCGCGGCGGTCGGGATGGTATTTGGCGCAACGCGGTTCCAGGAAGAGACCATTGCGTCGATCCCCTGCTCCAGGGCTTCAGCACCCAGGTAAGCACCCCACGGGAACGCGGCAATGATCACATCAGTGGTATAGCCGGCCGGCGGGTTCACGCCCATACCGACGTCACCCACGAAGACCAGCGGACGAATATAGGCGCTGGTGAGGTTGTTCTTACGGATCACGTCGCGGCAGGCTTCCATCAGCTCATCAACGCTCTGAGATACCGGGAAACGATAAATTTTGGCTGAGTCATGCAGACGCTGCATGTGTTCGCGATGGCGGAACACCACTGGCCCTTTGTGAGAATCGTAGCAGCGGATGCCTTCAAACACGGAGGTACCGTAATGCAGCGCGTGTGACATCACGTGGACCTTCGCGTCCTCCCAGCGAACCATCTCACCGTTGAACCAAATGTAATCAGCTTTTTTTGTCGTCATTTTTTCGTCCTGTCACGCTTAAGCGCGGATTTGTTGTGATGTGGTTGTGCTCTGGCAGATGGCAACATGGGCAACGTCTACCAGCTTTGATAACTGACTAAACAGTAAGTCGACCGACCGCGGGCTGGCAACGGTTAATTCGATACTGATATTCCGGGCGTCAGTGGCTGTCTCCATATTCATAGAGCAAATCTGAAAACCACGATGACGCACCACACGCAAAACGCGTTCTAAAGTTTCCGGGTTGAAGCGAGCCTGTACGGCGACCTGATGCTGCATCATGATAATTTCTCCATCATTTGTGAGTTACTGGCACCAGGCGGTACCAGCGGCCAGACGTTCTCGAGTTCATCGATTGAGACATGAAGCAGGTAAGGCCCATCGCTGTTCAGCATGGTGTCGAGCGCCGCTTCAACCTGATCTTTACGGGTGATGTGCTGGCCAGGGATGCCAAAGGCGCTGGCCAGGGTGAGGAAATCGGGGTTATCGGTGAGAGTCGTTTCGCTGTAGCGCTCCTGGAAGAACAGCTGTTGCCACTGGCGAACCATCCCTAAACGCTGGTTGTCGAGCAAGACGATTTTCAGCGGCAACTGCTTGCGTTTAACAGTGCCGAGCTCCTGAACGTTCATCATGAAGGAGCCGTCACCGGAGATACAGATAACGGTATCGTTCGGGCGGGCGACCTGCGCGCCAACGGCTGCTGGCAGACCGAAGCCCATCGTCCCTAACCCGCTGGAGGTGATGAAATTTTCCGGGCGGGTGTAGGTCATATGCTGCGCGGACCACATCTGGTGCTGGCCGACGTCGGTGGTGACGACGCTATCAGCAGGTTTGCGATCCGACAACTGCTTCAACAGCAGCGGCGCGTAGATGGCCTCGCCGGGGTGATCGTAACGCCATGCGTGCTCGGCGCGCATATCGGCGGTGTGCTGACGCCATGCGTTGATATCCAGCGGCTTCTGCAATGCCGGTAACAGCGCGTTGAGATCGCCCTGCAGCGCAACGTGCGCCTGACGCAGCTTGTTCATCTCCGCCGGGTCGATATCCATATGGATAACTTTAGCGTTCGGCGCAAAGGTATTCAGCTTGCCGGTGACGCGGTCGTCAAAACGGGCACCTACGGCGATGAGCAGATCGCACTCCTGCACCGCCAGGTTTGCCGCTTTGGTGCCGTGCATCCCCAGCATGCCCAGATAGTACGGATAGTCTGCATCTACCGCACCCAACCCTTTCAGCGTGCAGGTGGCAGGTATTTGCGTTACCGCGATAAATTCACGCAGGGCGGGAACGGCCTGCGCCATCCCGACGCCACCGCCGACGTACAGCATCGGCTGTTTCGCCTGCGCCAGCATCTGACGGGCCTCTTCAACTTCCGCTTCCGGAAACGCATCGTCGCTTTCAACGGTAGAGAAGTGCGGTTCCAGATCGCCGAGTGCCACCTGGATATCTTTCGGGATATCAACCAGAACCGGACCGGGACGGCCTGAGCTGGCCACTTCGAACGCTTCTGCCATTACGCGCGGCAGCTCTTCCAGAGACTGGACGAGGAAGCTGTGTTTGGTGCAGGCCAGCGATAAACCAAGGACGTCGACTTCCTGGAAAGCATCGGTACCGATGAACGGAGACGCCACCTGCCCGGTGATGGCAACAACGGGAACAGAGTCCAGCAGCGCGTCAGCCAGGCCGGTGATGAGGTTAGTTGCGCCCGGGCCTGACGTCGCCATACACACGCCGGTTTTGCCGGTCGCGCGGGCGTAGCCAATGGCCGCCATCACTGCGCCCTGCTCGTGTCGGCACAAGAGATGTTCCACGCCGCCGTCATACAGTGCATCGTAAATCGGCATAATTGCGCCACCTGGATAACCGAATACTGTCTCGACTCCCTGCGCGCGCAACGCATGTACTACCCACTGTGCCCCATTCATAGTTAGTTCCCCGTCATAAATCGGGAGAAACAGAATTTTGTGCTAGTCGTCATTCTCTGCTCCTCATTTACGTTTTTTAGTCATAAAAAAACCCCCGGACCTTTCGGTGCGGGGGTCTTAGTTCGTTAAGGCTTGATTTCTAAGCCTTTCCTCGTCCAAGTGCAGCCCCGCACGGTGGGATAATAATCACCACCACGCTAATCACGACCAGGCTAATCACTCGTAGAAGGGCTGTCATTTTCAGTTCTTTTTGCATCTTGTTCGAAGGAATACCTAAAGAGTTATCACAGTTTTTAAATCAAACACAAGATTTATTTATGACGGATTTGATTAGGCAGCGAATCATATTTCTTAAAATCTTTGTTTTATATAAAGAAATTAGAAAATGAATATTTTTCATTTTTTTACTGCAGTTCTTAACGTCAAAACGGGGCTTTTTACATTCTGCGAGGAAGCTTCCACGGTTATGCAATTGTTTCAGCGTGCGCTTAAAATCCCTGAACAGGCGGCGTAAATCAGCAAAATGACGCTAAACAGACAAAAAAGGCGCTGGCATAGTCACCCCAGGAGGTAGTGCAAATGTCACTGTCAGTTGTTTATACGCGTGCGGCTCTCGGGGTAAAGGCACCGCTTGTTTCCGTTGAGGTTCATTTGAGTAATGGGCTACCCGGACTCACGCTTGTCGGTTTACCTGAAACGACGGTTAAAGAGGCCAGGGATCGCGTTCGCAGCGCAATAATAAATAGCGGTTATACCTTCCCTGCGAAGAAGATCACCATCAACCTTGCTCCCGCCGATCTGCCTAAAGAGGGGGGACGATACGATTTGCCTATCGCAATTGCCCTTCTCGCGGCTTCTGAGCAGCTTAATACGACAAGGCTAGGCTCGTACGAGTTCGTGGGTGAACTCGCGCTCACAGGCGCGTTAAGAGGCGTTCCCGGTGCGATATCAGGAGCGCTGGAGGCCATACGTGCCGGGCGGCAAATCATTGTCGCAAATGAAAACGCATCAGAAGTGAGTCTTATCGCCGAGAAAGGATGCCTCATCGCGGGACATTTACAGGAAGTTTGTGCCTGGCTGGAAGGACGACATGAACTGTCCGAGCCAGAGGAGTGTGACGATGTTATAAACGACGTCCCGGAGGATCTCAGCGAGATTATGGGGCAGGAGCAAGGGAAACGGGCGCTGGAGATTACGGCCGCAGGTGGGCACAATCTTCTGTTGATTGGTCCACCAGGTACGGGGAAAACGATGCTGGCGAGCAGGTTGAGTGGATTGCTTCCACCGCTCAATAATCATGAAGCGCTGGAAAGCGCTGCCATATATAGCCTCATCAGTTCTGCATCGTTGCAAAAACAGTGGCGCCGTCGCCCTTTTCGTTCCCCGCATCATAGCGCTTCACTGACGGCAATGGTCGGCGGCGGGTCTATCCCCGGGCCGGGAGAAATCTCACTGGCCCATAATGGAATTCTATTTCTCGATGAGCTGCCCGAGTTTGAGCGCCGCGTGCTGGATGCACTGAGAGAACCTATTGAATCTGGCGAAATACATATCTCGCGCACGCGGGCCAAAATAAGCTATCCCGCGCAGTTTCAGCTGGTCGCGGCGATGAATCCCAGCCCGACGGGCCACTACCAGGGCAACCATAACCGCTGTACGCCGGAGCAAACGTTGCGCTATCTGGGTAAGTTATCCGGCCCGTTCCTCGACCGTTTCGATTTATCCCTCGAAATCCCCCTTCCTCCGCCGGGTCTGCTCAGGCAGACGGGTATTACGGGTGAAAGCTCAGCGGATGTACGCGAGCGGGTGATTGCGGCCCAGACGCGGCAGTATGCTCGTCAGAACAGGCTAAATGCGCGGCTGGATAATGCCGGGATCCGGCAGTTTTGTTCGCTTAACAGTGAAGATGCAGGATGGCTGGAGGAGACGTTGACGCGCTTTGGGCTGTCTATACGTGCGTGGCAACGTTTGCTAAAAGTGGCCAGAACCATTGCTGACGTGGAGGGATGTACTGACATTGAGAGGAAACACTTGCAGGAGGCGCTGAGTTATCGCGCTATCGATCGTTTGCTGCTGCACCTGCAGAAGTTGCTGGCATAAAAAAAGGGGCCATAGCCCCTTCTTATCACCTTAGTCATCAGACTCGGTGTAGTCTTCTGCACCTTCCATCTGCGGCTTACCGCCAGACAGCGTATGGAAGCGCTTTGGACGCTTAATGCGTGCCATATACTTGATCCACACACGTTCCGCTTCAGACTGAGGCTCACGCTCACCACGGCAAACAGAAACAAACTGTTTTTCGTCTTCGGTTGCAGGTTCACGCTTACCCAGATCCAGCTCGTTAAAGGCATAACCATGGCGCTCAAGCAGTTGAGCTTCTTTGATGGTGAAATCGCCGTGACGAGAGAACCCGCGCGGATAATGTTTATTGTCGAAAAAACGATTAGTCGTCGTAAAGCTTTCCGCCATCCTACACGCTCCTAATTCTTTGGCCGAGCTATTTATGGCGCGGAGTATTAGTTACGCTTGACAGAGTGTAAAACAAAACATTTAAATCATAACGACAAATAATTTTGCGGAGAAAGATGTGGATACGGAATTGCTTAAAACTTTCCTTGAAGTGAGCAGAACACGCCACTTTGGGCGAGCAGCTGAAGCCCTTTACCTGACGCAGTCAGCAGTCAGTTTTCGTATTCGACAGCTGGAAAATCAACTGGGTGTGAATCTTTTTACCCGCCATCGCAACAATATCCGCCTCACGCCCGCCGGCGAAAAACTGCTGCCGTACGCAGAAACGCTCATGAATACCTGGCAGGCAGCACGTAAAGAGGTGGCGCATACTTCGAGGCATAATGAGTTCTCGATTGGGGCCAGCGCTTCTCTGTGGGAATGTATGCTAAGTCAGTGGCTTACCCGGCTGTATCATTCACACGGCCACCTGCAATTTGAAGCGAGAATTGCGCAACGGCAGTCGCTGGTTAAGCAACTTCATGAGCGTCAGCTTGATCTTCTGATCACAACTGAAGCCCCCAAGATGGACGAATTTAGCAGCCAGATTGTAGGCCAGTTTGGTCTGGCGCTTTATGCCTCTGAGCCTTTGATGATGAAGGCAGACCTGACCTATTTGCGCCTGGAATGGGGGCCAGATTTTCAGCAGCATGAGACTGGATTGATTGCACCTGATGATGTTCCACAGTTAACAACCAGCTCTGCGGAGATCGCCTGCCAGCAACTGCCCTTGCTGAGAGGTTGTACCTGGTTACCTGTTCGCTGGGCAGACGCTAAAGCGGGGCTGCATACGGTGATGGATTCCACCACGCTTACCAGACCGCTGTATGCGATTTGGCTGCAAAACAGTGATAAGCAAGCACAGATAAAAGATCTGTTAAAAATCAATGTAATGGACTGATACATCAGCCAGCAGGAATGCTGGCTGAATAGTAAGAAGAGACGTTTTTGCAGGATTTCAGGCAAAAAAAATCCTTTGCCGAAGCAAAGGATTATATATGGCAGGGGCGGAGAGACTCGAACTCGCGACACCCGGTTTTGGAGACCGGTGCTCTACCAACTGAGCTACGCCCCTAAAGTTTTTTGCCATTAAGCCTGCCAGTAAGGCAGGCTTAATGTCTTAATAAGTGGCGGAACGGACGGGACTCGAACCCGCGACCCCCTGCGTGACAGGCAGGTATTCTAACCGACTGAACTACCGCTCCACCGAAGACTGCTTGTAACCACCGGATTAATGCACCGGCTTACTACTTAATTTGATGCCTGGCAGTTCCCTACTCTCACATGGGGAGACCCCACACTACCATCGGCGCTACGGCGTTTCACTTCTGAGTTCGGCATGGGG
>NZ_JAWNEI010000018.1:0-67329 GCF_034107425.1 Enterobacter sp. 148H3
GTGTACGATTTATTTTCTTTAGCCAGTTTACTATTTTTTATAAAATAATATTTGTAATGATGTTAGTGATTTGTGAAGCACTAAATGGCTCAACTTATTACTCATCATAGTAATAAAGTTAAAATTTAAAGAAAAGGATTTAATCAATGAACGCGAAAAATAAATTGCTGGTAATGGCACTTTCTTCCTTAATAACCGCAGGTGCTCATGCGGCAACCGATCAGGGACACGGCAAAATTACATTCCTTGGATCTGTTATTGATGCACCGTGCTCAATCGATGCAAAAAGCCTCGATCAGACAATTCAGTTGGGTGCAATTTCAAAAAACCAGCTCGCTGATGGTGGTAAATCTACGCCAGTAAGCTTTGATATTCAACTCCATGACTGTGATTCCGCAACGGCGAATAAAGCGTCCATTACTTTTAACGGCATAGCGGGTGCTAAGACTGATGGTCTGGATAGTGCCTTTGCTGTAACCGGTCAGGCAAGTGGCGTGGGCGTAGGTATTACCGATATGGGTGGCAAAGTGATTAAGCCGGGTACCAAGTCGTCTCTCTCAGCCATGAGTGATGGCGATAACGAACTGCAGTTTCTGGCTTATGTGCAGGGGTCAACTGCTTCAGGCGCAGTCATCCCGGGTAATTTTACCTCTATCGCTAACTTCATGATGACTTACGAGTAAGTAAAAATTGTCTACCCGAAAGGGTAGACATCCGTTCATGAAATTGTGAGGGCTTATGTTGACAGCTGTAGTGCTTCGCCAGTGCTTTGCTGTTGGTGTGTGTTTATTGTTTTCTTCCGTATGTCACGCTTCAGATCGCGGGCGCGTTAGCATGACAGGCAGCATTTATGAGAGCTCTTGCTCAATTGAGATGGCTTCAAAGAATCAGGTGATAGTGATGAAAACCGTTTCTGTAAGCCAATTAACGCAGAATGGTGAAGCCGGGAGCACATTGCTCAGAATTCATCTGGTGGGATGTTCTACTCAATTAGATGCTCGTCGTTTTTACATAACATTTTACGGTTCCAAAGAGGATCATGAAACATTCCATGTACTGGGAAATACGCAGGGCGTAGGTATACGTATTACAGATGCGAATGGAGTACCTATAAAACCGGGTGAGCCATCTTATATTAATCAATCGATGGCTAAAATGAATACCCTGGACTACAACCTCACATTGACTGGTAATGGGGGAATACTACACCCTGGTTTCTATGCAGCTGTTGTGCGTATGAGGCTGGATTATTTTTGACTGATTAAAGGTGATGTTAGTGTATAAAATACAAATATCTCGTCGGTCAATTATTGCCAGTGTATTAATTGCAGTATTAACCAGATATGCATATGCTGAAGAAAAGATCATTCAGTTCAATACTGACGTTCTGGACGTGCAGGATCGTGGTCATATTGATTTAAGCCAGTTTTCACGGGCGGGTTACGTTATGCCCGGCACATACGCATTATCAATTCAAATTAATAAAAGCTCATTACCCGAACAACAAATCACGTTTATGGTGCCCGATAATGATAAAAATGGAAGTGAAGCGTGCCTGACTAATGACATTGTTACTCAGTTTGGGCTAACCACGGCAGCAAGTAAAAACTTATCCTGGTGGCATAACGGTGAATGTCTTGACCCGACTTCACTTCAGGGGATGGTTATGCGGACTGACATGTCCAGCAATACGCTTTTTATTAACCTTCCTCAGGCCTACCTGGAATACGTGGCTGAGAACTGGGACCCACCTTCACGCTGGGATGAAGGGGTCGCAGGAATTCTGTTTGACTATAATTTGAACGGTCAGGCTATACGTCAGCACGATAGTGGTATGACTGAAGAAAGTAAAACTCTCAGCGGTAATGGAACTACCGGGATCAACGTTGGCGCATGGCGTTTTCGCGCAGACTGGCAAGGTCAAATGGAAAAACGTTCAGGGAGCATGGCACGCAATACACAAAATTTTGATTGGAACCGCTATTACTTATACCGGGCAGTGCCCTCTATGCGGGCCAAAATGACATTGGGTGAAGATTACCTCACCTCGGATATGTTTGACAGCTTTCGCTTTACCGGCGTGAGCCTGGTGTCCAGTGACAATATGTTGCCGCCGAACCTGCGTGGCTACGCGCCGGAGGTCACGGGCCTGGCGAAAACAAACGCCAAAGTGACGATCAGCCAACAAGGGCGTGTGCTCAATGAAACAACGGTGGCAGCCGGTCCTTTTCGTATCCAGGATTTAAATAATGCGGTGTCTGGCACGCTTGACGTGAAAATTACTGAACAGGATGGCTCTGTACAGACCTATCAGATGAATACGTCGACCATTCCTTATCTGACTCGTCCAGGGCTGGTTCGATATAAATTAGCAGCAGGGAAACCTTCAGATTTTGATCATCACAGCGATGGCCCTGTCTTCGGTACAGGCGAATTCTCCTGGGGGGTGAACAACGGATGGTCACTGTATGGCGGCGCGCTGGTTGCCGGTGACTACAACGCAATGTCTATAGGGATCGGGCGAGATTTATTGGTTCTCGGGGCAATATCTCTGGATGCAACTGAATCACGAGCTCGCCTGCCGCAGCAGGATTCACGGCAGGGTGGTTCGTACAAATTAAGCTACTCGAAACGGTTTGACAGCACTGATAGCCAGGTGACTTTTGCCGGGTATCGCTTCTCTGAGCGTGGTTTTATGAGTATGACTGACTACCTGGATGCGCGTTACCACGATAACGACAACGGTGGCAGTGGCAAAGAAATGTATACGGTGACGTTTAACCAACAAATAAAGCCGTTGAACATGAGTATTTATTTAGACTACAGCCGTCAAACCTATTGGGATCGTCCTGCTAACACAACTTATAACGTGTCGCTTTCGCACTATTTTGATTTCAGAAGTTTTAAAAATCTTAGCCTGAGTATATCTGCGTTCCGCACTACAAATAACGAGACTGACGATCGTGGTGCCTACATGAGTTTATCCGTTCCCTGGGGAGAATCAGGTTATTTCAATTATGGCAATCAAATCAGCGAGGATGGAGCCAGTCATTCCATCTCATACAGCGATCGAATCAATAAGGATAACTCATACCAGATTAGCCTCAACTCCGATCAAAACGGCGTTATAGGGGGGAGCGGGTATCTTACGCATGATGGTGATAATACTGAAGTAACGGCCACCGCAACCCAGCAGGGTAATAAATACAGTTCGATGGGATTGTCAGTACGCGGTGGCATGACGGCAACAACGCAGGGTGCGGCGCTCCATCGTATGTCGGTGGCAGGTGGCACTCGCATGATGGTGGACACTGATGGTGTAAGTGGCGTACCCGTTAAAACAGGCGGAAACAATACTCATACTAATGTTTTTGGTAAAGCCGTGGTCGGAGATGTGAGTAGCTATTACCGAAACAGCATGAATATCGATATGGATGAACTTGGTGATGATGTGGACGCCAGTCGTTCAGTGGTGCAAGGCACCTTGACGGAAGGTGCGATCGGCTATCGTAAGTTCGGCATTCTTGCCGGTAAAAAAGCGATGGCGATATTGCGCCTGACGAATAATAGCGTGCCGCCATTTGGCGCTACGGTGACTAACAAGGATAAGGAACAGACCGGGCTGGTCAGCGAAGACGGCTTCGTTTGGCTAACGGGAATTAAGCCTGGTGAGGTGATGAGTGTGAGTTGGGACGGTTCAGAAAAATGTCACATTAATCTCCCCGCAGTGTTGCCCCCCGACCTGGAGAGTCAGAAATTGCTGTTGCCATGCACCACGGTAGACAGCATCAATTAATTCCTATTTGTTTTGAGAGAAAAGAGTCATGATTCGCAATACATTAATACGTAATCGTTGTTTGCTCGCATTGGCATTCACCACACTGATCGCGCAACAGGCGAATGCTGCACTTGCGCTGGATCGTACCCGCGCGATCGTTAATGCTGGCGATAAATCGATGAGCCTGGTGGTGAATAATCAAAACCGCGAGCTGCCTTATCTGGCACAAGCGTGGGTGGAGGATGCTCAGGGTAACAAGATAAGCGATCCGCTGGTCGCCCTCCCGCCGGTACAGCGTATTGAACCTGGCAGCAAAAGCCAGATCAAAATTCAGATTACGCCTGCAATGAAGCTGTTAGCGCAGGATAAAGAAACGCTTTTCTTCTTTAACCTGCGTGAAATCCCGCCAAAGACGGACAAACCGAATACCTTGCAGATAGCGCTGCAAACCCGCATCAAGCTGTTCTATCGTCCGGCATCGCTGGTGGTGGAGCAGAACAGCAAACCATGGCAGGAGCAAATGACGCTGACGCGCCAGGGAGAAGGTTACACGGTGAATAATCCAACTCCTTATTACATCTCTGTTGTTGAAGTTGCTCCATCGCTGAAAGGTGAGCCGCTGAAAAGCGTGAAGCCGTTACTGGTCGCCCCAAAAAGTAGCGCCCGGTTAGAAGGTGATACTCACAATCTGGGAAACAACCCGGTTATTACCTATATCAATGATTTCGGGGGACGCCCGAAGCTGGTCTTCAGCTGCAGTGGTAGTAGTTGCAATCTTACATCTGCGCATGCGGGCTAAACAGATGAAAAAAGTATGCATGTTGCTATCTCTGCTGTCGGTCATTAGCTCCACAACGCTGGCTGATGAAAAGAGCGTGAGCGGCGATGTTCCTTTTATTGTTGTAGGAATGATGGTTGAAGGGGCATGCATACTTGAAATGCAATCAGCATCACAGGAAATTTCACTCAGTACTCTGTCTGCATCGCTGCTGAAAAAAATCGGTAATCGTGGCGCACCTGTACCTCTTGTCCTGCACCTCAAAAATTGCATAAGAATGCAGGGCTCAAGTACGGACAGACGCACCGGGAGTCGTTCGTGGAATGCCATCCAACCCATCGCCACCTTAACGTTTTTGGCTCCTGCTAATAGATATAGCCCGGAACTGGTGCAGGTAACCGGAGCACAAGGTATTGGTCTACGTATCACAGATGTCAGACAGAATGACATACGTTTAGGGGAACGCAGTAAGCCACAGTTTCTCACGCCTGGTAGTGACGAGCTCATTTTTTACATCGCACCTGAGAGAACACCTGAACAGTTGATTTTGGGCCCGTATAAGGCAGTGGTGAACTTTTCGCTGGAGTATGATTGATGACGCGACTTTTATGGCTGTTGGGTTTTATTTTTTTTATACCCTATGCTTGTGCAGGGAATAATAATGTAAAAATCAGTGGTGCTCTGGTTTCAGAGCCTTGCACGCTATCTGAAGAATCATCAGATATTCAACTTGATTTCGGTAACCTTGTAAGCACCTTCTTCTATCACAGCAACCGCACGCCGGGACAACCGTTCATTATTACGCTGGTTAACTGTGATACGACATTGGGCAGCAGTGCCACTATCACCTTTAAGGGGAGCGAGAGCCAGGCCTTGCCGGGTTTATTAACGCCTGATGCGGGTAATACGCAGGGTATCGCCATTGGTATCGAAACCAATAGCGCAGATCCACAACAGCTAGCGCTGAATAAGCCAAGTCCCGTATTCAGTTTGACGAACGGTAATAATATCATCGCTCTGAAGGGATATGTCCAGGCTGAGCCAGCCGCTATTGCCGCTCACAGCATTACGGCCGGGACATTTACGGCTACAGCCACATTTGAGATTGCGTATCCATGAGGTTAATACGATGAAATTATGGTGCCCGATTGTTATTGCTGCAGGGTTATTAGCGAGTGTGTTACACGTCAGTGCGGGTGAACCGGCCAAATTAAACCTCAATATTACTGGAACTGTAATAGCCAACGGTTCCTGTACCTTTAATAAAGGCAAAACCTTAACCGTGGATTTTGGTGATATCAATTTTTCAACTGTTAACGGAACTTCCACACTTGACGGAACCTATCGGAAACCTTTGTCATCAACGATGACCTGTACGGGTGACAGCGGTGGTAAAACTCAGCTCACTTTTAAATCTGTAGCAGGGGGGACGATTGATTTCAAAGGACAGAAATTGTTACCCGTAAGCATAAATGCTTCGAATCCTGGGAAGCAGTTGGGAATTAAATTACTGGTTAATGGTGTTGCGCAGGATGTTGATTCAGCATTTGCTGTCGATATGCTCGCTCAGCCTGGATTGCAGGTAGAACTTGTGCTGGTAGGTGATGGTACCGGTTTAATTAATGGGGCACCTATTAGCGCCAGCGCAACGCTGGTAATGGAGTTTGTGTGATGCGTATAAAAACAATTTTTTTAACATGTTTTACGGTCTTACTTTGCGCGCAGACGAATACAGTTTTTGCTGCCCAGACGGGTGACACGATGTCAATAACGTTCACCGGTCGGCTAAATAATCATAAACCTTGTGTGGTAAATAATAACCAGGATATCAACGTCGCTTTCGGTAACGTAAATATCAACAAGGTTTCTACCGATCATATCACTCAGTCTATGGATTATAGCTTAGACTGTTCAGGGAGTCAGGCGGGTAATACAGTAGAGATGACTATTAAGGCAACACCTGTTCCCGGTGACACAGCTGCAATTGCGTCCAATATACCGGGGTTATGGCTCAAGTTTATCAAAGATGGGCAACCGCAGGATTTGAATGAGGCGTTTACTGTTGCGGACTGGCAATCCCCGCCCACGCTTGAAATTGAACTGGAAAAAGATCCTGCGGTAGAATTAGAGGCTGCTGCCTTTTCAGCAACAGCGACATTAATGAGTGAGTATTTTTGAGATGTGCAATATCCGATTTGGTATTGATAAAATAAGTGTAATAGCAATATTTTTGCTAGGTTTTATTTTTCTTCCTGTCTTGTGTCAAGCTTCCTGGACAAATACCCCTGGGATGTATTCGCACATAGCGAAAAAACTGGTTTGTCCCGAAACACCTGATACGAATCTGAATCTGGATGAATCAGATTATATCATGCAGGGATGCGAATTTACAGTTGGGGATGGTAATACTGTTCCAAGCTCAGATAGGTATACAATCGTTCTTGCCGTTGTTGACTCTACCGGTGAATACAAACTAAATTTGATAAGTGCAAATAAGTATATTGATGCTGGCGTGGAATTGAATACTTTGAACCTGGACTGGACTGTTTTAAACCGATTAATGATCACATATCCTGCTAATCATATTTGCTATATGTTAAGTAATTATTACAGTGGCCTTAACTACACTTTCAACAATACTCCTCAAAGTTGCCCTGAAGGTTCTGGAGGATCAACGCCGTTACCTCCACCATTCCATTGTGCATTTGGCGATGGAAGCACGCTGAATATTTCATTAGGCAATGTGGACAGAGCTGAAATCGGAACGGTTCCCGGTACGCTGTCCGGGACTGAGAAAAATATCAGCATTACCTGTACGGGCGATGGCTCGGCGACCTACACAATTGGTTTTGAATACACGCCCATAAATATCGCGGGGACGGAAATGATTTCCTCAACGACAAATGGACTCGCGGTAGCTATGTCGTTGAATGGTAAGCTTGTCAACCCAGCCGATACGTATAGCCGAACCTATAGTACGGGGACTCAGACAGAGAAATTAACATTCGAACCTATCCGTGACCCTTCGGTGAAAATCGGTGATATCCAAACGGGGGCCTTTTCGGCGAATGCAGTCATGATATTAACTGTTCAATAGCACAAAGTTAAGACAGAAGGTGCAGATTATTGCTTCAGGAAACGGTGCCAAAGTGATGTAATTATAATTTATCCAGAGGCTAGTGAGTGGCAGAAAATATGCATGAGTCGAACAATCAGTACGCGGCATGGTGCAAAGTGAAGTCATGAATTTAAACCTTGCACTATTTTCAGGAACAGCACATTAATGTGAGCGGCTTTTGAAATGCACAATATTAAATCTATTATTGAAATGCTGGTTTTTATTTTTTTAACGATGCTACCTTTTCTGCCTACCTCATGTTTTGCATCATGGAGTGTAATGGGGGTGTATCAGAAAAGTTCAGGCCACACCATCTGTCCTGTTACACCTGATACACTTGTGGATTTGAACGCTGAAGATTATGCCATTTCGGGATGCAAGTTAACTATTGGGGCGGGAAATAAGGTCCCTCGCAGTGATTTTTATAGAGTTGTCCTTGCTGTTGTTGACGCTGGCGGGAATTACAATAAAGCAATCAGAACTGACGATTCATATATTGATGCGGGATCTGATTTAAGTACATCTGTTATCGGTTGGGCATTTAATACGCAAATAAAACTCGGCGGTCATTATATTCATACTTGCTATATGCTTGGAGATCGTTTTGGCGATTACTTTACTTTTAATAATACCACACAAAGTTGCCCTGAAGGTTCTGGGGGATCAACTCCGTTACCTTTAACATTCTATTGCGCATTTGGTGATGGCGGCACGCTGAATATTTCGTTAGGCGATGTGGACAGAACTAAAATCGGAGCGGTTCCCGGTACGCTGCCCGGAACCGAGAAAAATATCAGCATCACCTGTCACGGTGATGGCGCGGCGACCTTCACAATTAGCTTTAAATACACAGCCGTAAATATAGCAGGGACGGAAATGATTTCCTCAACGGCAAACGGACTCGCAGTGGCTATGTCGTTGAATGATGAGCTGGTCAGCCCAACGGATACCTATAGCCGAACCTATAGTACGGGGACTCAGACAGAGAAATTAACATTCGAACCTGTACGCAATCCTTCAGTGAAAATCGGTGATATCCCAACGGGTCCCTTCTCTGCGAGTGCAGTCATGATATTAACTGTTCAATAGTTTGCAGAGAAGAAGCGCGATCCCTCAAAGGTATTCACGTTTTCCTTATGTTGTCGACAAAACGCGCGATGACTATAAAGAATACCGGCACGAAGAAGATCGCGAGAAGCGTACCGCTAATCATGCCACCAAAGACTCCGGTACCGATGGCATGCTGCGTACTGTCGCTCGCACCACTGGCCAGCATCAACGGAACAACCCCTAATGTGAAGGCTAACGATGTCATCACAATGGGGCGCAGGCGCTGGCTAGCGGCATGAACGGTAGCCGCCAGCAGGGGTTGCCCCTGACGGTGGAGCTGCCTGGCAAATTCAACAATCAGAATGGCGTTCTTGGCCGACAGGCCGATGAGCGTAATCAGGCCCACCTTGAAGAAAACGTCATTCGTCAAGCCGGCAACTGATACAGCTATCACCGCGCCGATAAGTCCCAGTGGAACGACCAGCATGACCGCGAAAGGAATAGACCAGCTCTCATACAGCGCGGCGAGCACCATAAAGACGACCTGTATCGACAGGGCGATAAGGCCCGGAAGCTGAGATTCCGATTTTCTTTCCTGCAACGAACTCCCGGCCCACTCGCCAGCCATACCCTGAGGCAGGCTCCTGGATAAACCCTCCATGACCTTCATTGCGGTGCCGCTGGACTCTCCCGACGCCGCATTTCCGGTAATGCGAATAGCAGAATATCCCTGGTAACGCGTCAACTGCTGCGGCGCAACGTTCCAGGAAAGCGAGGCAAATGTAGATACCGGCACCATCTGACCCATCCGGTTTTTCACTGATAATTTCAGTATCTGCTCAGGCTGCATTCGGTAGGGCGCGTCGGCCTGAATAATCACCTGTTGAACGCGGCCGTTGTTCGTATAGTCATTGACGTAATTTGAGCCCAGGGTGACGGAGAGCGTCTGGTTGATTTCATCAAATGAAACGCCCATCGCTTCTGCCTTTTCTCTGTCCACCTGTAGCGCAAGGCTTGTTCCTTCCGGAAGACCGTCTATATACACGTCACTCAGTTCAGGACGCTGATTGGCCTGCAGGACCAGCGCATCGGCAGCTCGCTTTAAAGCCTCGTAGCCGAGTCCAGCTCTGTCCTGCACGTACCAGGTAAAGCCCGACGAGGTGCCCATATCCGAAATGGCCGGCGGGAGCAGGCTGATCGTGACGGCGTCAGAGACGTTCGCCATGCTGGCCTGTATATGGTCGGCTTCATCCTGGGCCGTCGAACCCTGCCGATATTTCCAGTCCTTCAGCGTGGTGAAGGCCATAGCCGAATTCGGTCCTGAACCTGAAAATCCAAACCCCAGGATCATAATGTTGCTTTCAATATCCGGCCGGGCCGCAATTTCCCCTTCAAATTTTTTAACCACGTTCAGGGTACGCTGCATGGTGGCATCAGAAGGCAGCTGGATTGAAGACATAAAATAGCCCTGATCTTCGTCCGGCAGAAAGGACGACGGTAAGGAAGACATCCCCAAAAACAGCGCAGCACATAGCGCAACGTACAGGAGCAGCATACGTCCGGTTCGCTTCAGAACGGCACCCAGCCCGGCTTCGTAACAGGCGGTAAGCGAGCGGAAGCGCGCGTTAAACCTGACCGCGAACCATCCGCCTCCGCTCTTTCCTGCCTTATGCGGCTTGAGTAACGTTGCGCACAGGGCAGGCGTCAGCGTCAGGGCAAGAAACGCGGACAGCAGTATAGAGACAGCCATGGAAATACAAAATTGTCGGTAGATAATCCCGACGGATCCTTCAGCAAACCCCATGGGGATAAACACGGCAGTGAGCACCAGCGTGATCCCGATAATCGCCGGTGTGATTTCCTGCATGGCTTGCCGCGTAGCGTCACGCGGGGAAAGGCTTTTTTCCTCCATCAGTCGTTCAACGTTTTCTACAACCACAATGGCATCATCGACAATAATCCCTATCGCCAGCACCATGCCGAACATCGTCAGAATATTGATGGAGTACCCGCTCAATAGCATCACCGTGAAGGTGCCAAGAAGTGCAACGGGGGCAACAATCGCCGGGATAAGCGTGCAGCGTATCTTATGCAGAAACAGCAGCATAACCAGGAAGACGAGAACCATCGCTTCCACAAATGTCTGAACAACCTTCATGATAGAAAGTTTCACAAACGGGGCGGTATCGAAGGGAACCGTAAATGCCATTCCTTCGGGTAACACCTGGGAAAGTTCGTCGATGCGCGCGCGTACGCCTGAAGCCGTGCTCATTGCGTTGGCGCCAGGCGAGAGCTGGATAGCCGCTGCCGTTGCAGGAACCCCATTTTCGCGGATACCGAAAGCGTAGCTTTGCAGGCCAGATTCAATGCGTGCAATGTCGGACAATTTCAGACGGGCGCCGGATGCGTCAGACTTCAGAGTAATATTCCTGAACGCCTCTACCGAGGAGAGTTGTCCCTTCACCGTGATGGGATACGTTACCCCTTGTCCTTCAGATGCTGGCTCATCTCCCGTTTTACCGGGCGAAACGAGGGCATTCTGCTGGCCAACAGCGGTAAGCACATCGCTCACCGAAAGGCCGTAGGTGTGGAGCTTCATCGGATCCAACCAGATTCGTAGCGCTTTTTCGCCGCCAAACAGCTGAACTTTTCCTACGCCGGGCACGCGACGAAGCTCGTCACTGACGTTTCGGGCAAAATAGTCGCTTAAGTCGGCTTCCTCAAATTGACCTGTCGTGGACTTAAGCCCCACCATCATCAGAAACCCGGAATTAGCGGCCTCGACGTTAATACCGTTTTGTCTTACCGCCTGAGGGAGACGAGGCTCGACAATCTTAATCTGATTCTGCAGGTCCATCTGCGCCAGCTTGATGTCCGTACCCGGTTTAAACGTGACGGTAATTGATGCCGAACCGGTTGTGTCGCTGGATGATTCGAAATAGAGCAAATTATCGACCCCAGAGATTTCGCGCTCGATTAACGATACCACCGACGTATTCATGATATCGGGGCTCGCCCCCGGGTAACTGACGGAAATAATGATCCCCGGCGGTGCCACCGCCGGATACTGCGCAACCGGCAAACGGGGAATAGACAGGAGTCCTGCCAGCACGATAAAAAGCGCCACTACCCAGGCGAAAACGGGGCGTTCAATAAAAAAATGAGGCATTAAATTAACGTCCAGTTACGTGAATTTCTTCATCAGTGGATACGCGTTTACCGATATCCATGAGCTGCGAAAACTTCTCAAGAAGCTGCGGTGCGTCATCAAGGCTCGTCGCGAACATCCACATGTAGGTCATCACGGAATAAATATGTCCGGCGGTGATGCCGGTTGAGCGCGTCATCCAGATGATGGTCAGCGTAAAAAGCGCGGCAACAAGTACGCCAACCCACAAATAGCCCCACGCCTCGCGGTCAGATAATGCGATACGTAAACGGGCAAGCGTGGAGTAATGTCGGTGAAGAGTGGCCGTTCCCGCCTTATGAACATAATCCACTTCTTTTTCCAGACGATTATTCAGGCGCATGAATAGCCATTCATTTTTACGGGCATATCCGGAGACAAATCCGAGCAGGACAAATACAATCGCAAAGCACATGACGCCGGCCCAAAATTCAATAAACAGCAACATGATTGCGGCGCCAAACAGTGAACTCAGCGATGTAATCAGCAGGGGAAGGTGCATTTCAAAGAAATCCACGTACTCACGCGAGAGCGTTACCCTGGCGGCGATTGCCGAATGGTTTAGCTGATACTTGCGCTGTGCCAGAACGACGGATACCGCGAGGCCGGCATAAATGCGTGCAAACGTGCGGGTATCGACGCTTCGTCTGGCCGCGCCGATGAACCACATACAAAGCACCATCAGGCCATATAGCGCGGCGTTAAGCGTCTTCCCTGCGAGGATGGCATTGATCGCGATGCCTGCCAGAACGGGGTAAAGTAGAAACGTTACGTTTTCGGCCACCACCAGGAAGAAAGTGACAACCAGTTTTTTTCGGTGCCGGATCGCCAGTTTTTTAAGCGAGTGCATCACTCCGGCAGTTTCAGAAGGACTAAGATTATTATTACGGTTCATCATTATGGGCAAATCGCGTCAGACTTTTTTTAGTGAATTATTGTTGTGCAAAATAGTGTGATGGAGAGCCTACCGCGTGCCTGTTTAGCGGAAATGTGCGGTTTGTGGAGGATTTGTGGAGCGGTGGCTCAAATCATTCTCATAATGAGGTACAGCGGGGCTCCACCAAAAAAAATGATTAAATAACACTCGTAGTAAAAGACCAGATCCTCGATGTCGGGCATTGTGTTTAACAACACGGTGAACGTAATAATGAGATAAACAAAAATCACTATTAGCCAGAAGGAGATGACAAGCAGCTCAGTCAACGCACCGGCTTTATTTTGGATTATCAGAGAGACAACCGACAATGCGATGCAGCCATAGATGATGGGTGACGAGGGTAGCGTCGAGGCGACTTTCTCATCCATTCTGTGTACCAGCACCAGCCAGGTATAAAGTAATCCCCACGACAGCAGCATAAACAGGGAATATATGCCCAGTTTTTTAGGGGAGAAATATTTTGAAAGTTCCATGTTCATTATTTCAGCCAACTTCATAAAGTCTTTAAGAAACAGTGGTAATTTGCAACGCTCAAAGCACAAAGGCTTATGCCTCAATAGCGATTTTGAACGGACATTGTCGAGTCTTTATTGACTGAATGTGTAGGTTGTGTGGAGAAATAACCGGGCATTTAAATCAACCGGTAAATTCTCGTGACCATGGCACTTTTTCGCGGAGGCTGTGTCTTATTGTGCTAAAGATATCTGATAGCGTGCTTAAAGGGATTTCACCCGCGGAGATAACATGCACAAAAATACGCTGATCCTTGTTGTTGAAGATGAAGACGAAATTGCCGAGATACTGATGAGTTACTTAGAGCGTTCGGGAATGAAAACGCTCAGAGCCAGGCAGGGTGAGCAGGCGATAACCCTCAATCGCCTGCATAAACCGGATCTCATCTTGCTGGACATTCATCTGCCCGTATGTGACGGCTGGAGCGTACTTACCACGCTTCGTCAGGAAAGTTCTGTGCCCGTCATTATGGTTTCCGCTCTCGATCAGGATGTCGATAAGCTCATGGGACTGAGACTGGGCGCGGATGATTACGTGATCAAACCCTTCAACCCCTCTGAAGTTGTCGCACGGGTTGAGGCGGTGCTGCGCAGGACAAAACCCGCGCTTCAGCAGGCGGGTTCCCTGCCGCTCAGAACGCCCTTTATTACGGTCTATCCGGATGACTTCTACGTGGAAGTCACCGTGGGCGAAGAGGTTATCTCCCCGGTATTAACGACGACCGAATTTAAATTGCTCACCTGGCTGGTACGATATCCGCGAAAGGTCTGTTCCCGCGAAGAGTTACTCAATGCGTGCCTGCCAGAAGGTGATACGCTCGACAGAACGGTCGACAGCCATATGAGCAAGTTGCGTAAAAAACTGGAACTTGCTGGCCTTTATGGCGTTCCCGAGAGCATAAGAGGCTTGGGTTACCGGCTTGGGGAAAAGAAATGAACAAAGAGTCTGTCCTGAGTCGTCAGATCTTAACGTATATGCTGTTGCTGACGTTTACGATAATTGCCATCGCCATACTGGGTTCATGGTTTTTTTACTCTTTTATACTGGATCACCTCCCGGGCGGTCCTGCTGCGGGCGATGACGAGCAGATGACGATGTGGGACTGGGTGTGGATTGGGACCGCGACGACGATCAGCCTGATTATCGCACTCTTTTTCACGGTCAAACTTTCATCGCGAATACTCACCCCGCTAAACGCGGTAGCATCCAGCCTGAAAAAGATTTCACAGGGCGATCTTGACGCACGGGCATTCTGCGCCAGCTCCCGGCTGGGTGAGATCAATCACCTGGTGACGGATTTCAATGAAATGGCGGAAAAATTACAGACGCTGGATATACAGAGGAAATCCTGGAATGCTGCGATTGCGCACGAGCTGAGAACCCCGGTCACGATCTTACGTGGACGGCTTCAGGGGCTGGTTGACGGTGTTTTTACCCCGGACCCGGTTCTGTTTAATAATCTTCTCAAACAGACGGAAGGGTTAACCCGTCTGATTGAAGATCTCCGGGTTATCAGTTCGGATGGCGGGGCGGGATACTCGTTATGCCTGTCCAGAACGGATCTTAAAGGGGCAATACAGAATGCGCTCGATACCTTCATGCCCGAGTTCAACCGTAAGGCATTTACCATCAAAACAGAACTGAGGGATCAGCAATGCGTATTCGACCCATTACGCATCAATCAGTGTCTGACCGTTTTATTTGATAATGCCTTACACTATTCAACCTCGCGCACACTCATCGTGAAAAATGGCGTTTCTGATAAAGGCAATTATATCCTTATTCAGGACGGGGGACCTGGCATCCCAAGGGAGTTTCATGATTTCTTATTTCAGCCCTTTCAGCGCGATAATGGTGCCAGAGATTTGAACCCGGAAGGCTGTGGTTTGGGCTTGTCGGTGGTAAAAGCCATCATGCTGGCGCATGGTGGCGATGTTACCTATACCTTATCGAAGCAAAACCACTCTTTATTTAAACTCACCTGGCCCGACTCGTGAGTGTGAGCGGCAGGTCAAATGTGCCTGCCGGCGATAAATGCCATATTTTTCCTAGCTTAGCATCCCATTCCTGCGGGGTAATCGACAGTTTACCGCGTCTCGGGCTTAAGGTTATTTCACTGAAATAGATTTCATCTTTTTTTAGCATAAGGTCAACGCGGCAGTAGTCAATGCCATCCGCCAGTTCCTGAGATGCCAGCAACGCCTCTCGGAACAAGACCGGTTCGCCCGGCGCTAACGGTGTATTCGGATATTCCATCTGGAAGGGTTGTAAGTTCCAGTGCCTGTCGTAAACGTTGATAAAACCCTGGCCGTTATCATCCGTAAAATCCGCTTCAACATAGTGCGCAACGCCATGAAAGCAATGGATCCTCAGCATTTCCGGCGTTGTGTTTCTGTCAGCATTATCGAAGAGATCGACAAACGGCTCGCAGAGTATACTGGGCGTAATATTTTTGTACTGCCATTCGCGCGTGGTGTAGTAAAGATTTTTCTTTAACGCGAGACTCAGTTTTTTACACGCTTCCCTGACGTTAAATTGCGCTTTGTTTGTACATATTATAGTGCTGCCGCTGTCATGGTTGCACTTAAGGACGAATTTGTCAGGGAGTACTGAAAAATCAATCTGCGACGCCCGGGTATAAACGCCAATTAATGGCACCGTTTTCACGCGCGTTGTTCTGGAGGAAACGTATGCCCGAACGGCGAGTTTATCGGCAAGCATGGTGTAGAAGTTATTATGGTCATAGACCAGACGATGGCATATTTTTTCACTCAGCGTAGTGGGGGATTTAATGTCGGGGCTTTGCCCGGATATTTTCTTTAACCTGATAGTATGAAAGTGCAGGTCCGTCATTAAAAAAGAACGGCATCTTCTGATGAGATACTCGGTATATTTTAGAACATAGGTAGTGGTGTTCATTTCTTCTCCTCCGTAATGTCCCGGTATTCTGGAGAAGAACTGTTGATTGATATTGCATAAAATATGGAGCAGGGATGGAGACGAAAGGGTTAAGGATTAAATAGCGAATGAAGTCTATTTAATCCCTAATTTAGTGGGGCGATTTTTGTTTGCCGTCGCGCTTAGCGGTCCTTTCTCCATGCATCGGCAGTCAATGCTTCACCAAAGTGACCCGCAATCAGTCGTTTTGTCAGCTCATGAAGCGGGGAGGCCATCACATCCGCGGTGCTGCCGCGCTCGACCACTTCACCCTGGTGCATGACCATCACCTGATCGCTGATATGTTTCATCATTCCCAGATGCTGGGTGACGTAGATATACGAGATCCCCTGTTTTTCCTGCAATTCCAGCATCAGGTTAATCAGCTGCGAGCGCATCGACATATCCAGCGAGGCAAGCGCTTCATCCGCAATGATCACTTTTGGCCGCAAAATCAACGCACGCGCCAGACCCAGGCGCTGTTTCTGACCGGGTGCCAGCATGTGCGGGTAGTAGCTTTCGTGGTCCGGTAACAGCCCAACCATACGCAGGGTTTCGAATACGCGCTTACGGCGTGCCTCCGGCTCCAGGTCAGTGTTCAGACGCAGCGGAAAATCGAGGATCTGCGAAATGCGCTGGCGTGGGTTAAGCGAGGTAGACGGATCCTGAAAGATCATGCGGATGCGCTGGCTGCGGAAAGAGTAATCGCCGAAGGTCAGAGGATGATCGTCAATCAACACTTCGCCTGCAGTCGGTTCAACCATGCCGGCGAGCATTTTCGCCAGGGTGGATTTCCCGGAACCGTTCTCGCCGATGATCGCCAGGGTCTGTTTTTCACGCAGCGTAAAGCTCAGCGGCTTCACCGCGTCGACGGTTTGACGATGAAACAGCCCCGTGCGGTAGCGAAAGGTCTTACTCAGGTTGCGCACTTCCAGCAAGGTTTCGACCATTTCACTCTCTCTCCATGTTCAGCGGGAAATGACAGGCGTAAAGATGATTTTTTGCCCCGGTCAGGCGTGGCGTCTCGATACATTTACGCTGAGCGTAGGGGCAACGCGGCCCCAGACGACAGCCTATCGGCAAAGATTCCAGCAGTGGAATCGCCCCGGGCAGGGTATTCAGGCGGCTTTTATGCGGCATGGCGCTGCCAAAATCCGGAATGGCGCGGATAAGCGCCTGCGTATACGGGTGGTGCGGCGCGGTGATCAGATCTTCACTCGGCGCGGTTTCGACCGTTTGCCCGCAGTACATCACGTCAATTTTATCCGCCCATTTGCTGAGCATTTGCAGGTCATGGCTGATCAGCAAAATGGTGGTGTTGTTGTTCTGGTTGAGACGCGACAGCAGGCGGAAAATTTGCGCCTGCGTGGTGGGTTCCATCGCGTTCGTTGGTTCATCCGCAATCAGCAGGCGCGGCTGATTGGCCAGCGCGATGGCAATCATCACTTTCTGACATTCGCCGTCGGTCAGCTCGTAAGGGAAGCTGCGCATCGCATCTTTGTGGTCTTTGATCCCGACGCGGTGTAAAAGCTCGATGGCGCGACGCTTGCGCCAGCCAACGCGTTGCCACCAGCGGCCTTTGTAGGTCCAGCCGGGAATGTTCTGCATCAACTGTTTACCCACGCGTTCGGACGGGTCGAGACAGGACTGCGGCTCCTGGAAAATCATCGAGACGTTGTGGCCGACCAGCTTACGCCGCTCACGAGGGGAGAGGCGCAGCAGATCGATATCATCAAACCGCATACGGTCTGCGGTCACGCGCCAGTTGTCTTTCGCCACGCCGCAGATAGCTTTGGCAATCAGGCTTTTTCCTGAGCCGGATTCTCCCACCAGCCCGCGAATTTCCCCCTCCGCGAGGGTGATACTGATGCGATCGACGGCTTTAACCCAGCCTTCACCGGTTTTGAATTCGATGGTGAGGTTGCGGATATCAAGAAGCGGCATTATTGCACCCCCGCGTTAATTGCACGGCGAATACCGTCGCCCAGCAGGTTGATCAGCAGCACGCTTACCATAATGGCCGCACCCGGCAGCATGACCGTCCACGGTGCTACGTAAATTAACTCCAGCGCGTCGCCAAGCATCGCCCCCCATTCGGGCGACGGCAGTTGCGCGCCGAGGTCAAGGAAGCCGAGCGCCGCGATGTCCAGGATCGCCATCGACAGGGCGCGGGTGATCTCGGTGACCAGCCCTGAGGCGATGTTAGGCAGCACGGCAAACCACAGAATGTTGAAGGTCGTCGCGCCGTCCAGACGCGCGGCGACGACATACTCTTTTTCCAGCTCATCATGCACCATGCTGTAAACCGAGCGCACGATGCGCGGCAGGATAGCCAGCCAGACGGCGAACATGGCATGCGACAGATGCGGACCGGCAAAGGCAACAACAATGATCGCCAGCAGCAGGGACGGAATTGACAGCAGCGTATCCAGAATGTGATTAAGCACCGCCGAACGGAGACCATGCGTGGAGCCCGCAAAAATACCGAGCGCCAGCCCGCAGATCGTTGCCGCGAGCGTCACCACAAATGCGCCGCCGACCGTCGGGGCCGCACCGCTCAGCAGGCGGCTCAACACGTCACGTCCGAGATCGTCCGTTCCCAGGAAGAAGGAGACTTCGCCGTAGCGCGACCAGGACGGCGGCAGCAGCTGATAGCCGAGGAACTGCTGATCGATGCCATACGGCGCAAACCACGAGCCAAAGACGCACAGCAATACCAGACCGGCGCAGCCATAAAGGCCGATCATTGCCGTGGTGTCACCATAGAATTTACGCCACACGGTACGCAGCACGCCGGGCGTGCGCTTTTCACTGTATACGTTATCGTAAGGCATACCATTCCTTATGCTTCAATGGGTTAGCCATGGCACCCAGAATATCGGACAATACGTTAACAATAATGACCAGCGAACCAATCACCATCACGCCCGCAGAAATAGCGGCATAATCCTGCTGGCGAATGGCGTTAATCAGCCATCGCCCC
Source organism: Enterobacter sp. 148H3 (assembly GCF_034107425.1). Taxonomy (NCBI): domain Bacteria; kingdom Pseudomonadati; phylum Pseudomonadota; class Gammaproteobacteria; order Enterobacterales; family Enterobacteriaceae; genus Enterobacter; species Enterobacter sp. 148H3. The sequence goes on from NZ_JAWNEI010000018.1 coordinate 19,282, forward strand.
AGGCCTGGCCAGCTAAAGACCATCTCGGTGATCATGGCCAGCGTCAGCATGGTGGAAAACTGTAATCCCAGGCGCGGAATAACCGGCGGCAGCGCGTTGTGCAGGACGTTGCGGCGCAGTATGGTCAGGCGCGACAGTCCGCGCGTGGCGGCGGCTTTGACATAGTTCTGGTCAAACACCTCGATGGTGCTCAGGCGCATCAGGCGGATCACTTCGGTTGTTGGCGCAACCGCCAGCGTCAGCACCGGCAATACCATATGGCGCAGGGCGCTGACGATCATCTCGTGGCGCCATACGGAATCGGACAGCCACGCGTCAATGATGGCAAATCCCGTCACCGTTTTAACCGTATAGAGCAGATCAAAACGGCCAGAAACCGGAAGCCAGCCCATCGTCAGCGAGAAGAAAAGCGTCAGCAGCAGCGCCAGCCAAAAGACCGGGATGGAGAAGCCGAGCAGGGCGAGGGCGCTGATAAACTTATCCTGCCATTTGTTGCGATAAATCCCGGCCAGCATGCCCACGGGGATCCCGACCATCAGGGCAAAACCGAAGGCCAGAATGCACAGTTCCATCGTGGCCGGGAAAACCTCTTTCAGCTGATCGGAAATAAGCTGCCCGTTAATGCTGGATACGCCGAAATCCCAGTGCAGCAGCCCGTTAAACCAGAACAGCCAGGCATCCCACAGCGACGACCCCTGGAGCGGGGCGTGGGGCGTGAAATAGCTCAGGCTGAAGCCGACAAAGTTTAGGAAAAAGAGCGTCACCAGCAGTAAAAGGAGCCGACGCAAGGTAAAAATAATCATGGTTTTTTCACCTCTTGTTCTTTTTCACGCGATACGCCGGCGAACGAGGCGTTGCCGAACGGGCTCAGCACCAGGCCCTTAATATCATAACGATAGGCCTGAAGACGCAGGGAAGAGGCCAGCGGCAGCACCGGCAGTTCCTGGGCCAGGATCTTCTGCGCTTCATCATAGGCGTCGATGCGCGAGGCCAGCTGTTGGGAAGACAGCGCTTTTTGCAGCACGGCGTCAAACTCCCGGTTACACCAGTGGGCGTAGTTGGTCTGCGAGTTTATCGCCGCACAGCTCAGCAGCGGCCGGAAGAAGCTGTCCGGGTCGTTACTGTCGGTAGCCCAGCCGGTCAGGGTTAAATCATGATTCATGTCCATCAGGCGCGCCTCCTGGAAACGGCCCTCAACCGGTACGATGATCACTTTGACGCCCACCTGCGCCATATCCGCCTGCAGCAGTTCGGCGGTCTTGAGCGGGCTCGGGTTCCACGCCTGGGAACTGGTTGGCACCCAAAGCTGCAGCGTCAGGTTTTCCGCCCCCAGCGCTTTCAGCTGTTCACGCGCTTTTGCCGGATTGTATTCCGTAATTTTAGCCTCACCGTCGTAGGCCCACGAGGCGCGCGGTAAAATTGAGGCGGCGGTTTCCGCCGTGCCGTAGTAGATCGACTGCATCAGGCGCTGGTTGTTAATCGCCAGCGCCAGAGCGTGTCGAACGGCAGGGTTATTCAACGGCGGCTTATCCGTGTTAAAGGCCAGATACGCGATGTTCATCCCCGGGCGTAACGTCAGGCGCAGGCGCGGATCGTCGCGCAAAATCGTGAGCTGGCTGGCCGCGGGCCAGGCAAGCACGTCGCATTCCCCGGTGAGCAGTTTCGACAGACGCCCCGTCCCGCCAGAACCCAAATCGACCACCACCTGCGGCATCAGCGGCGTACCGCGCCAGAAGTGTTCATGGCGTTGCAGACGAATATACTGTCCGGCGCGATATTCGGCCAGCTGGAACGGACCGGTGCCGACCGGCTGGCGATCGAGCAGTTCCTGACGATCTTTTTTCGTCAGCTGAGCCGCGTATTCAGCGGACATAACCGACGCATAGTGGGTTGCCAGATGCCAGAGGAAGGAGGCATCCGGGCGCGTCAGCGTGAATTCAACCGTGCGGTTGTCCAGCTTACGCACGCTTTTCACGGTGTCGGCAAACTGCAGGCTGTCGAAATAGGGGAAGTTGCTGCCGTTAACGTTATGCCACGGGTGATTACGGTTGAAGATACGCTGGAAGGTAAAGACCACGTCATCCGCATTCAGCTTGCGCGAGGGGGTAAACCACGGCGTGCGCTGGAACGCGACATCATCGCGCAGGTGAAAACGGTAGGTTGCGCCGTTATCCAGCACTTCCCAGCTTTCCGCAAGCTCGGGCACCAGACGGTAGGTGTACGGGTCGACGTCAAGCAGACGATCGTAAAGCTGCGCGGCAAGGGTATCCACGATCAGGCCGCTGCCCGCTTTTTGCGGGTTGAAAGTGTCCACCTGTCCGCTTACGCAATAGACGAAGCCGCTGTCACGAATGTCAGGCTGTGGCGTTTGCCCGGGCGCGGCAAAGGCCAGGCTGCTAAACAGACCAAGTGCAAAAAAGGACGATAAAACCAGACGCATAATTTTTAAGGTTTTTAGGTTCGATCTGCAAAGTGTATCGCACTTACACCTGCTTCGTAAAAATGTCTATGGTAAGTGCTGATATTGTCAGCGCATTTGATGCTTTTTAAGCAATGCCCTTAACTGATGGTAGGTCAGACCCAGCAGTTCAGCCGCCCGTTTCTGGTTATATTTCGCCGTCTTAAGGCTGTGCTCCAGCAGCTGTTTCTCCTGTTCGTGCTGGAACTGGCGTAAATCGAGAGGCAGAGAGGGGAGATGGCCTGAAGACGCTGGTGCCGGCAGCGGCGTCGCGCTGCGCTGAAAAGGATCGATAATGATGTTGTCCAGCTCGGTCTCGCTGCTGCCGTGGCGATAGACGGAACGCTCCACGACGTTTTTTAGCTCGCGGATATTTCCCGGCCAGTGGTAAGCCAGCAGCGTCTCCCGAGCATAATCGCTGAAGCCGGGGAAGAGCGGCAGTCCGAGCTCGCGGCACATCTGAATCGCAAACTGGTCTGCCAGCAGCATGATGTCGCTTTTGCGCTCGCGCAGCGGAGGAAGCTGAACGACGTCAAAGGCCAGGCGGTCAAGCAGGTCGGCGCGGAATTTCTCCTCCGCCACCATCTCCGGCAGGTTGGCGTTAGTGGCGCACACCAGGCGCACGTTCACCTGCAGCGGCTGGCTACCGCCGACGCGCTCCAGCTCGCCGTACTCAATCACGCGCAGCAGTTTTTCCTGCACCAGCATGGGCGCGGTGGCCAGTTCATCCAGAAACAGCGTACCGCCGTCGGCGCGCTCAAAGCGTCCTGGATGGCGTTTCTGGGCACCGGTAAATGCACCCGCTTCATGGCCGAAGAGCTCGGTGTCGAGCAGGTTTTCATTCAGCGCCGCGCAGTTCAGGGAAATGAAGGGGCCGTCCCAGCGCCCGGATAAATAGTGCAGACGGTTGGCGATGAGTTCCTTACCCGTACCGCGCTCGCCGATGATTAGCACCGGTTTGTTAAGCGGCGCAAGGCGAGAGACCTGTTCCAGCACTTCGAGAAAGCTGTTTGCTTCGCCGAGTAAATTGTCTTTGTATCCAGGCATGATGAAATTAACCACTCCTTAGCGATATTCACCAGGAAAGAGTAATCCTTCATTGCATAAAAATCAATCAGGCTCAGTGAAATCAATAAGATAAAAAGTTGGCATGATGTTTGTATTATCAGTACAGCAGGGCATAGCCCGATAACAGAACTATGAGGATTAGATTATGGGTATTTTTTCTCGTTTTGCCGACATCGTGAACGCCAACATCAACTCACTGCTTGAGAAAGCGGAAGATCCGCAGAAGCTGGTGCGTCTGATGATTCAGGAGATGGAAGACACGCTGGTTGAAGTGCGTTCAACCTCCGCCCGCGCGCTGGCGGAGAAAAAACAGCTTACGCGTCGCATTGAACAGGCTACCGCTCAGCTGAACGAATGGCAGGAAAAAGCGGAACTGGCGCTGCGCAAAGACAAAGAAGATCTGGCCCGTGCGGCGCTGATCGAAAAACAGAAGCTGGCTGATATGGTCGCGACGCTTGAGCATGAAGTGACGCTGGTGGACGACACGCTCACCCGTATGAAGAAAGAGATTGGCGAGCTGGAAAACAAGCTGAGCGAGACCCGTGCGCGTCAGCAGGCGCTGACCCTGCGTCACCAGGCTGCGAGCTCCTCCCGCGACGTGCGTCGTCAGCTGGACAGCGGTAAGCTGGATGAAGCGATGGCCCGTTTTGAATCGTTTGAACGTCGTATCGATCAGATGGAAGCTGAAGCCGAAAGCCACGGCATCGGTAAGCAGAAGTCGCTGGATCAACAGTTCGCCGACCTGAAGGCTGATGATGAAATCAGCGAGCAGCTGGCGGCACTGAAAGCCAAAATGAAGCAAGACAACCAATAATAATTCCTGCGGCACCTGAACGTGCCGCATCGTAAGACAAGGAGTACACATGAGCGCGCTTTTTCTGGCCATTCCCCTGACAATTTTCGTGCTGTTCGTTTTGCCGATTTGGCTGTGGCTGCACTATAGCAACCGTTCTTCACGGGGCGAACTTTCCCAGAGTGAACAACAGCGTCTGGTACAGCTCTCCGATGAAGCGAACAAAATGCGCGAACGCATTCAGGCGCTGGAAGCCATCCTGGATGCTGAACATCCAAACTGGAGGGACCGTTAATGTCTGGACTGAATCTGAACAAAAAGCTGTGGCGAATTCCACAGCAGGGCATGGTGCGCGGCGTCTGTGCCGGGCTGGCGCATTATCTTGACGTCCCGGTTAAGCTGGTACGCGTTGTGACGGTGCTGTCGATCTTCTTTGGTCTGGCATTTATCACCCTGGTAGCTTACATCGTGCTGTCGTTTGTTCTTGACCCGATGCCGGAAGGAGAGCTGGCTGCGGAGGGGGCCCCAACCAGCAGCGATCTTCTTAATGCGGTTGATGCGCAACTCGCCGCCGGTGAGAAGCGGTTACGGGAAATGGAACGCTATGTCACGTCGGATACCTTTACGCTGAGAAGTCGTTTTCGTCAGCTTTAAGAGAGAGATGAGATGAAACAACACTGGCAACAGGCCGGTCAGAAGGTAAAACCCGGCCTGAAAATCGCAGGTAAACTGGTCCTGCTGACCGCGTTACGGTTCGGCCCGGCAGGCGTGGCGGGCTGGGCGATCAAATCCGTTGCCCGCAAGCCGATCAGAATGGTGCTGGCCGTGGCGCTCGAACCGCTGTTGCAAAAGGTGGCAAAACGGCTTTCTCGCCGCTACTTATCCCAATAATTCCCGCTGGCGCTAGTCCTTTCCCTGACGGGCGAGGGACTGGCGATAGCTCACCGCATTTCCTCTTTACCCGTTCTTTCTTTGCGGCAGCTCACAATATTGTGCTGAGCTGCTTTGCAATCACCTTTTTCACCTCCCCGGTCCGTTGACAGATATTTTTCATGGGAGTAGATTGCCACTTCGTGGGACCGCTACCATGGAAAATGAAATGAATCCAAAAATTAAAGAACTCATTAATCTTGTTTACGGGGAAACGTTTTCTGAAGCCCATTTGAATGTGCTGCTGGAAAATATCGGAAAGGCCGCCTCTGTTATTACAGAAAAACGTAAAACGGGTTGGGATGAAAAAGACGTTGTCCTGATCACTTATGCCGATCAGTTTTCAGCGGAAGGGAAGAAGGCGCTACCGGTTTTTACACGGTTTTATAACAAATGGCTTTCTCATTCTTTTTCTCATGTCCATCTCTTGCCTTTTTATCCATGGTCTTCTGACGACGGATTTTCTGTTATTGATTATCATGAGGTTGTACCTGAAACCGGAACATGGCGAGACGTTGCCGAATTAAAACAGTCAGCCAGTTTAATGTTTGATTTCGTATGCAACCATATGTCAGCCAAAAGCAAATGGTTCGCTAATTACCTGAAGCAAACGCCAGGGTATGACGATTTCTTTATTTCTGTCGATCCTGAAACAGACTTATCCGCGGTGACGCGTCCGCGTACCTTGCCGCTTCTTACGCCTTTCACACTGCATGATGGCAGCGTGCGATACCTGTGGACTACCTTCAGCGAGGACCAGGTTGATCTCAACTTCGCCTCCCCGCAGGTGCTGATTGCGATGGTCGACGTGCTGCTGCATTACCTGATTGAAGGGGCGCGATACATTCGTCTGGATGCTGTGGGCTTCATGTGGAAAATACCCGGAACAACCTGCATCCATCTTAAGCAAACCCATCAGCTCATCCAGCTTTTCCGCGCCATTACCGAGGCTGTTGCTCCGGGCACGGTGATTATCACCGAGACGAATGTTCCGCATAAAGATAACGTTGCTTACTTTGGTGACGGTGAAAATGAAGCGCAGATGGTTTATCAATTCTCTTTGCCGCCGCTGGTGCTGCACGCGGTGCATTCTCAGGACGTCCGTACGCTGAGCCAGTGGGCGGAGTCGCTTGCGTTACCTTCGACAAAAACGACCTGGTTCAATTTCCTGGCCTCACATGATGGCATTGGTCTCAACCCATTACGCGGAATATTACCTGAGTCGGAGATCCTCTCGCTTGTAGAAAAGCTTCAGACCGAAGGTGCGTTGGTTAACTGGAAAAATAACCCGGATGGCACACGAAGCCCGTATGAAATTAATGTGACCTATCTGGATGCTTTGAGTACGCGAGAAAGTCATGATAGCGAACGCATTGCCCGGTTTATTCTGGCGCATGCCGTCCTCTTAAGCTTCCCCGGCGTGCCTGCTGTTTATATCCAGAGTATTCTCGGCTCCCGTAATGATTATGCAGGTGTTAAACGTCTGGGATATAACCGTGCGATAAATCGCGAGAAATATACCGCAGGACAAATTGATAGTGCGCTTGAAGATAAAAGCAGTCTGCGTTATCAGGTCTATTGTGCGTTAAGCCAGTTAATCGCGCTGCGTCGTGCGGAAAAAGCATTCCACCCTGACAGTCAGGCTTATTTTAGTGCGTCAGGTGAACATGTTTTAAAAATCGTTCGTGTGGCGGATTGTGGCGAGAAAATAACGGCGCTGTTTAATTTCAGTGATGGCATTCAAACGGTAGAATCCGATATTCAATCCGGGACGGATTTGATTTCAGGAGAAGTTATTACAGATAAAACGCTGACCCTACATCCATGGCAGGTGTTGTGGATTAAAGAAAACTAAAAAGGACCTTAAAAATGAAAATGCCCAGAATTGTGCTGATTTCAGCACTGGTTTCGTGCGCTTTGTTATCAGGCTGTAAGGATGACAAAAAGTCCACTGTCACCATTGAGTTTATGCACTCATCAGTCGAGCAGGAGCGTCAGGCGGTTATCACGAAGCTGATCGAAAAGTTCGAGAAAGAGAACCCTGGCATCACGGTAAAACAGGTACCGGTGGAAGAGGATGCCTACAACACTAAGGTGATTACGCTGGCTAGAACCGGCGCGCTGCCTGAAGTGATTGAAGTCAGCCATGACTACGCAAAAGTAATGGACAAGGAACAGCTGCTGGATCGCAAAGCTATCGGCGAAGCCATTAACGCGGTAGGCGAAAACACTTTCTATGACGGCATCTTGCGTGTTGTTCGTACGGAAGACGGTTCAGCCTGGACGGGCGTGCCGGTCAGCGCCTGGCTTTCCGGCGTCTGGTATCACAAAGATGTGCTGGCCGCGGCGGGCATTCAGGAGCCACATAACTGGGAACAGCTACTGCAAGCCAGCCAGCGCCTTAACGACCCGGCTAAAAAGCATTACGGCATCGCGCTGCCGACGGCGGAAAGCGTGATGACCGAGCAGTCGTTTTCTCAGTTTGCGCTTTCCGGCGGCGCAAACGTGTTTGATGCCAAAGGGAACGTCAACATCGATACCCCTGAAATGGCAAAAGCCCTGGCGTTTTATAAAGCGCTGGCCGCGACCACAATGCCGGGTTCAAACGATGTCATGGAGATCAAAGACGCCTTCATGAACGGTTCAGCGCCTATGGCGGTTTACTCCACCTACATCCTGCCTGCCGTCTACAAGGACGGAAACCCCTCTAACCTGGGCTTCGTTGTCCCGACTGAAAAGTCATCGGCGGTGTACGGCATGATCACCTCCCTGACGATCACCACCGGACAAACTGAAGAGGAGACCGAAGCGGCCGAGAAGTTTGTGACCTGGATGGAACAGGCTCAAAACGCGACGGACTGGGTCATGATGTCGCCTGGCGCGGCACTGCCGGTGAACAAGCTAGTGGTGGGCACCGATACCTGGAAAAACAACGATGTGATTAAAGCGTTTGGGCAACTGCCTTATGAACTGATTGCGCAGTTCCCGAACGTGCAGGTGTTTGGCGCGGTTGGGGATAAAAACTTCACCCGCATGGGCGATGTAACGGGCTCCGGCATTATCAGTTCCATGGTGCATAACGTCACGGTGGAGCAGAAGGACCTTAATACAACGTTAAGCAGCAGCCAGAAGCGACTGACTGATCTTATTTCACAACGATAGGAGCGCTCTGCGGAAGGAAATTATGAAGACGTTGTTTTCTGGTCGTTCAGATATGCCTTTCGCCATGCTGCTGTTGGCCCCCAGCCTGATTCTGCTGGGGGCCCTGGTGGCCTGGCCAATGATTTCCAATATTGAAATCAGTTTTTTACGACTGCCGCTTAACCCGCGCATTAGCGCTGTGTTTGTCGGGCTGGATAATTACATTCGCATCCTCAGCGATGCCGCCTTCTGGCACTCGCTGTGGATGACGTTCTGGTACACCGCGCTGGTCGTGCTCGGCAGTACCGGGCTGGGGCTTGCCGTCGCCATCTTCTTTAACCGGGAGTTTCGTCTGCGGAAAACGGCACGTTCACTGGTGATTTTATCCTACGTTACCCCGTCCATTTCGCTGGTGTTTGCATGGAAATACATGTTCAACAACGGCTACGGCATCGTGAACTATCTGGGCGTTGACCTACTGCATCTGTATGACCAGGCGCCCCTGTGGTTCGACAATCCCGGCAGCAGCTTTGTACTGGTGGTGCTGTTCGCCATCTGGCGTTACTTCCCGTACGCGTTTATCTCATTCCTGGCGATTTTACAGACCATTGATAAATCCCTGTATGAAGCGGCGGAAATGGACGGCGCGAATGCCTGGCAGCGTTTTCGAATCGTTACGCTGCCCGCGATTATGCCGGTGCTGGCAACGGTGGTGACGCTCCGCACTATCTGGATGTTCTACATGTTTGCGGATGTCTACCTGTTGACTACCAAGGTCGATATTTTGGGCGTCTACCTCTACAAAACGGCATTCGCTTTCAATGATTTGGGTAAAGCTGCGGCGATCTCCGTCGTGCTGTTCGTGATCATCTTCGCGGTGATTCTGCTGACCAGAAAAAGGGTAAACCTCAATGGCAACAAATAAACGCGTACTGAGCCGTATTGGTTTTTATCTGGGGCTGGCGGTGTTTCTGGTTATCACGCTGTTCCCGTTCTTCGTGATGCTAATGACGTCGTTTAAGAGTGCGAAAGAGGCGATCTCGCTCCATCCGACCATTCTGCCCCAGGAGTGGACGCTGCAGCATTACATCGACATCTTTAACCCGCTGATCTTCCCGTTTGTGGATTACTTCAAAAACAGCATGATGGTATCGCTGACCGCCTCGGTGATTGCCGTATTTCTCGGCACGCTGGGTGCTTATGCCTTGTCCAAACTGCGTTTTAAAGGACGCACGACGATCAATGCAAGCTTCTACACCGTCTATATGTTCTCCGGGATCTTGCTGGTAGTGCCGCTGTTCAAAATCATCACTGCCCTCGGGATCTACGACACCGAGTTGGCGCTGATCGTCACCATGGTGACCCAGACATTGCCGACAGCGGTGTTCATGCTGCGCAGCTATTTCGACACCATCCCGGACGAAATCGAAGAAGCCGCGATGATGGACGGCCTCAACCGCCTGCAAATCATCTTTCGCATCACCGTCCCGCTTGCGATCTCAGGACTCGTATCGGTGTTTGTCTACTGCTTTATGGTGGCGTGGAACGACTATCTGTTTGCGTCAATTTTCCTGTCCAGCTCTGGCAATTTTACCTTGCCGGTCGGGCTGAACACGCTCTTTAGCACGCCAGATTATATCTGGGGCCGCATGATGGCGGCATCGCTGGTGACGGCGCTTCCGGTGGTCATCATGTACGCCCTGTCTGAACGTTTTATTAAAAGTGGTTTGACCGCCGGTGGCGTGAAGGGCTGAGGCGGCCAATATTAACAAGGAGTCAGTCATGAAAAAATTAGTTGCGACAGCGCCACGCATGGCGGCGCTGGTGGAATATGAAGATCGTCCGGTTGCAGTCCATGAAGTAAAAATTCGCGCCCGTTTTGGCGCGCCGAAACACGGTACAGAAGTGGTGGATTTCCGCGCCGCCAGCCCGTTTATTGATGAAGAATTCAACGCAGAGTGGCAGATGTTCACGCCGCGTGAAGAGGGCGCAGCGCGCGGTATTGAGTTCGGTAAGTTCCAGCTGGGTAACATGGTTGTTGGCGACATTATTGAATGCGGTGCGGACGTGACGGATTACCAGATCGGCGATCTTGTCTGCTGCTACGGCCCGTTGCAGGAAACGGTCATCGTCAACGCGGTGAACAACTATAAGCTGCGTAAAATGCCGCAGGGCGCGTCCTGGAAGAACGCCGTCTGCTACGATCCGGCGCAGTTCGCCATGAGCGGCGTGCGTGATGCCAACGTCCGCGTGGGCGACTTTGTCGTCGTGGTCGGTTTGGGAGCAATCGGGCAGATTGCGATTCAGCTGGCTAAAAAAGCCGGTGCGTCAGTGGTTATCGGCGTTGATCCAATCGAACACCGCTGCGAGATCGCCCGTCGTCACGGCGCGGACCACTGCCTGAACCCAATCGGCACCGATGTCGGCCTGGAAATCAAAAAGCTGACCGGCAAGCAGGGCGCGGACGTGATCATCGAAACCAGTGGTTTTGCCGATGCGCTGCAGTCCGCGCTGCGCGGGCTCGCCTACGGCGGCACCATCTCCTACGTAGCCTTCGCGAAACCGTTCGCTGAAGGCTTTAACCTCGGCCGAGAAGCGCATTTCAATAATGCGAAGATTGTCTTCTCCCGCGCCTGCAGCGAACCAAACCCGGACTATCCGCGCTGGAGCCGCAAGCGTATCGAAGAGACCTGCTGGGAACTGCTGATGAACGGTTATCTCAATTGTGAAGATCTGATCGACCCGGTCGTGACCTTCACCACCAGCGCTGAAAGCTACATGAAATATGTGGACCAGCATCCGGAACTGAGCATCAAAATGGGCGTCACTTTTTAAGCTAAGGAGAGCAAATCATGAAAATCGCAACACAGAACCAGGGCTTTTTCCCGGTCAATATCATGGAGAAATTCGAGTACATCAAAGCGATGGGTTTTGATGGCTACGAAATTGACGGCAAGCTGCTGGTGGAAAACCTCGCCGAGGTGAAAGCGGCGATTAAGGCCACCGGCCTGCCGGTCACGACGGCCTGCGGTGGATACGATGGCTGGATCGGCGATTTCATCGAAGAGCGCCGTCTGAACGGATTACAGCAGATTGAACGCATTCTGGAAGCGCTGGCTGAAGTGGGCGGTAAGGGCATTATCGTGCCTGCCGCGTGGGGGATGTTTACCTTTCGACTGCCGCCAATGATCTCTCCACGCAGCCTTGAAGGCGACCGCAAAGCGGTGAGTGCTTCGCTGCGCTGGCTGGATGAGGTGGCAGCGCGCACCGGAACCACCATCTATCTGGAGCCGCTGAACCGCTATCAGGATCACATGATCAACACCCTGGCTGACGCACGACGCTATATCGAAGAGAACGGCCTCAAGCACGTGCAGATCATCGGCGATTTCTATCATATGAACATTGAAGAAGATTCGCTGACGGAGGCGCTGCATCAGCACCGCGATCTGCTTGGCCATGTGCACATCGCCGATAATCACCGTTACCAGCCGGGAAGCGGTAGCCTCGATTTTGCCAGCCTGTTCGATCAGCTGCGTGCGGATAACTACCAGGGTTACGTGGTATATGAGTGCCGTGTTCGCGCCGATGATCCGGCTCAGGCATACCGGGATTCGCTCACTTATCTGCGTAAATGCTAAGGATGACGAGCGTGATGAGTGCTTCTACACCTTCGCCTCTGCGCGTCGCCATCATTGGCGCCGGGCAGGTCGCGGATAAAGTGCACGCCTCGTATTACGCCACGCGCAGTGATGTTCAGATGGTGGCTGTAATGGACAGCCACCCTGAACAGGCTCGGGCGTTTGCGGAACGTCATGGTATTCCCTCGGCATGGCAGGATGCGCGAGAAATGCTCGAGGCGGTTAAGCCGGATGCGGTGAGCGTCTGCTCGCCTAACCGGTTTCATTTCGAGCACGTCATGGCAGCGCTGGAAGCAGGCTGCCATGTGATGTGTGAAAAACCGCCTGCTATGACGCCACAGGAGGCCGATCGGATGCGCCTGGCTGCGCGCAAGGCGGGAAAAGTGCTGGCGTATGATTTTCACCATCGTTTTGCCCTGGATACTCAGCTGCTGCGTGATGCGGTAATGAACGGAACGCTTGGAGAAATTTACTTCACGTCGGCGCAGGCGCTGCGTCGCTGCGGTGTGCCAGGGTGGGGCGTTTTTACCAATAAATCGCTACAGGGCGGTGGTCCGCTGATTGATATCGGCATCCATATGCTTGATGCAGCAATGTATGTTCTGGGGTTCCCGGCGGTAAAACGGGTGACCGCGCATAGCTTTCAGAGGCTGGGCAACCGTAAAAGCAGCGGTCAGTTTGGCGCGTGGGATCCCACGCAGTTTACCGTGGAAGATGCTCTGTTTGGCACGATTGAATTTTGCAACGGCGGCATTCTGCGTCTGGACACGTCGTTTGCGCTCAATATCCGCGAGCAATCGATCATGAACGTCGCATTCTGCGGTGAAAAGGCGGGTGCCACGCTGTTCCCGGCGCACATTTACAACGACGAAGCTGGTGTTTTACAAACTCTTACCCAACGCGAAGAGGCTGACGACCAACGCCACCTGCGCAGTATGGATGCCTTCGTGCGCCATGTGCAGGGAGAGCCCGTCATGATCGCTGATGCGGAGCAGGGGCTGATTATCCAGCAGCTTGTCGCCGCGCTGTATGAATCAGCAGAAACGGGGGGAAGCGTGACGTTATGCTAAACGTGTCTGTATTAACCGACCCGGGCTTTTGTCCGCACAGTCTGAATAAATACGCCTCCATCATGGCCTGCGGTAATGGCTACATGGGGATCCGCGCTGCGCATGAAGAGGATTACACCCAGCAAACCCGAGGCATGTATCTTGCGGGTCTGTATCATCGTGCTGATCGCAATGAGACCACTGAGCTGGTCAATTTGCCCGATATCACCGGTATTGAGGTTGAGCTGGACGGGGTGAATTTTACCCTTCTGTCGGGGGACATTATCGAGTGGCAGCGCGAGCTGGCGTTTGCTAATGGCGAACTTCGTCGCAGCGTCATCTGGCGCTCGCCCGACGGGAAACGCTATCGACTGGAGAGTCGCCGTTTTGTCTCTCTGGATCAGCTGCCGCTGGTGGCCATGCAGCTTGCGATCACCCCGCTTGATGCTGCCTCGCAGGTGGTGATGAAAACCGGCATTGATGCGACACAAACCAATACCGGCCGGCAGCATCTGGATGAAATTTCTGTCAGGGTGTTCAACCAGCACTATATGCAGGGTGTGTATGAAACGCAGGACCGGGCCGCTGATGTTGTTATCTCGGCCTTTTGTCAGCTATCAGCCGACAGCGAAAGCTGTTTTACCGCTAAAAATCGTCGGGTCTCTGCCCACTATTGCCTGACGATAGCGCAAGGTGACACTGTCACACTGGATAAGATTGTCTGGGTTGCCCATCGCAGCGATAAAGCCCTTTCGCAGGAGTCGTTCGCGCGAAGGGCGCTGGCGGATCTCAAGGTTTGTTCGGCAAGGGGGTATGCCTCGCTGCTGGAGAGTTCATCCTGCGCATGGGCAGACGTATGGCGTAACGCCCGGGTGGAAGTGGCTTCTGCAGTTCCCGACGATCAGATGGCGCTGGACTATGCCGTCTGGCATCTGACCACCATGACGCCAGCCCATGATGAGCGGAGCAGCATTGCCGCTAAGGGATTGACCGGCGAGGGGTATAAAGGACACGTCTTCTGGGATACCGAAATATTCCTGCTGCCTTTCCATCTTTTCACCCGTCCGCAGGTGGCCCGCAATCTGCTGCGCTATCGCTGGCTTAACCTGGCCGGGGCCCGGGAAAAAGCCCGCCGCAACGGCTGGCCGGGCGCACTTTTCCCGTGGGAGAGCGCCTCGAGCGGCAAAGAGGAAACGCCGGAGTTCGCGGCTATCAACATCCGAACCGGCATGCGCCAGAAGGTGGCCTCCGCGCTGGCTGAACACCACATCGTGGCGGATATTGCCTGGGCCGTCGTCGCTTACTGGCAGGCGACACACGATGATGCCTTTATGCGAAATGAAGGCCTGACGCTGCTGATGGAAACCGCCGCGTTCTGGATGGGCCGCGCAACGGAGGTAGACGGGCGCCTGGAAATTCATGATGTGATTGGGCCTGACGAATACACCGAGCATGTGAACAACAACGCCTATACCAATTATCTGGCGTGGCATAACGTTGCCTGCGCGTGCCGGTTTATGGCGCAGTTTGGGCGTGAAGATGCGCGTTTTACGGAGAATGCCACGCGGTTCCTGACGCGCTTATGGCTGCCGGAGGCCAATTCAGACGGTGTGATCCCGCAGGATGATACCTTCATGGCGAAACCGGCCATTGATCTCAGCCGCTATAAAGCAAAAGCAGGGAAGCAGACCATTCTGCTCGATTACTCCCGCGCGGAAGTAAACGACATGCAGATCCTGAAGCAGGCTGATGTGGTAATGCTTACCTACCTCTTGCCGGAGCGGTTTACCCCACAGCAATGTGCCGTCAATCTGGCTTTCTACGAGCCCCGCACGATCCATGACTCTTCGCTGAGTAAGGCCATACATGGCATTGTGACCGCCCGCTGTGGTGACACCGAAGGTGCATACGCCTTCTGGCGTGATGGCGTCGCCATTGACCTTGGGGACGATCCACACAGCTGCGATGACGGTATTCATGCTGCGGCGACCGGCGCTATCTGGTCCGGCGTCATCCAGGGGTTTGCCGGTATGCAGATTGTGGAAGGGGAACTACACCTTGCGCCCAGCCTGCCTGCCCACTGGCGAAGGCTTGCTTTCCCCCTGCGCTGGCGGAACGCAACGCTGCACTTCACCTATGAAAATGAGGTGTTAACCATTGAAACGACGACACCTGTCACTCTGACGCTGTGGGGCAAGACGCTACGCGTATCGGGGCGCAAGGTATGCGCTTATAAGGATTTTCTTGCACCTGTAAATGGGACCGCTACCACGGAGGGGCGCCATGACGCTTAAGGCTGTTGTATTCGATCTGGACGGTGTTATCACCGATACCGCACACCTCCATTTTCTGGCCTGGCGTGCAGTGGCTGACGAAATCGGCATCACCTTCGACGAACTGTTTAATGAACAGCTGAAGGGAATTAGCCGCATGGATTCCCTTCAGCGCATCCTGAAGCATGGCGGGAAAGAGGGGATGTTTAGTGAAGAGCAGTGCCTCGCGCTGGCGGCGAAAAAAAACGCGCTTTATGTCCAGTCTCTGGCGTCGCTGACGGAAGATTCACTGCTTCCGGGTATTCGTGACGTGCTGACGGATATACGTAAAGCGAACGTCAAAACTGGACTCGCCTCCGTTTCCCTGAATGCCCCAGGGATCCTGCACGCGCTGGGCATTTATCAGGCCTTCGATTATTGCGCCGATGCTTCCCGTATTCGCCGCTCAAAGCCAGATCCGGAGATCTTCCTTGCAGCCTGTGCTGGCCTGAAGGTGCGTCCTGAAGAGGCCATGGGCATCGAAGATGCACCTGCAGGCGTAGCGGCGATCAACGCGGCGGGCATGCTGTCGGTTGGGGTGGGTTCTGGCCTGAACCATGCGGGACTACAGCTTCATTCAACGCGGGAACTGACCTGGAAATGCCTTACCGAGTTTTGGGCATCCCGGACGTATTGATAAGGAATTAACAATGGCTCAACTGTCTCTGAAAAACATTCAGAAAATCTATGATAACCAGGTCCACGTGATTAAGGATTTCAATCTCGAAATCGAAGACAAGGAGTTCATCGTCTTCGTCGGGCCTTCAGGCTGCGGTAAATCCACGACGCTGCGCATGATCGCCGGTCTGGAGGAGATCTCCGCTGGCGAACTGGTGATTGACGGCGTTTGCATGAACGATGTGCCCGCCAAGTCACGCGATATCGCCATGGTATTCCAGAACTATGCGCTTTATCCGCATATGACGGTCTACGACAACATGGCGTTCGGCCTGAAGATGCAAAAAATTGCGCCTGCGGTTATCGAAGAGCGCGTTAACTGGGCGGCACAGATCCTCGGATTACGTGAATACCTAAAGCGTAAACCCGGCGCGCTGTCCGGCGGCCAGCGCCAGCGCGTGGCGTTAGGCAGGGCGATCGTACGTGAGGCGGGCGTGTTCCTGATGGATGAACCGCTCTCAAATCTCGATGCCAAGCTTCGCGTGCAGATGCGGGCTGAAATCAGCAAGCTTCATCAGAAGCTTAACACCACCATGATTTACGTGACCCACGATCAGACGGAAGCCATGACGATGGCGTCCCGCATCGTGATCTTAAAAGACGGCATTATTCAGCAGGTCGGTGCACCTAAGCAGGTGTATAACGAACCGGCAAACATGTTTGTCGCAGGGTTTATTGGATCGCCAGCCATGAACTTCATTCGCGGTGCTATCGACGACCGCTATTTCGTCACGGAAACGCTGCGTCTGGCGATCCCGGAAGACAAGCTCGCTTCACTGAATGCCGCAGGGTATCAGCGCAAAGCCGTGGTCTTTGGGATCCGCCCGGAAGATATTCTCACTCTGCAGAGCAGCGGTAAAAATATCGAGGCGAAAGTCAGCGTAGCCGAACTGACCGGCGCGGAGTTTATGCTCTACGCCACCGTTGGCGGTCATGAGCTGGTTGTTCGTGCTGGCGCTGCGAATGATTATGCCGCTGGGGATAATATCGGCATCCAGTTCGATATGAATAAGTGCCATTTCTTCGACGCTGAAACCGAAGCGGCTATTAGATAAAAAAGGTGTTCGCCGGAAATACCCATTTCCGGTTTTTTTGTTTGTTATTTATAAAGGGAATATTTGATGAGTACTCTACTAAAAAGTGCTGCGCTCGTGCTGTGCGCAGGGGTTAGCTGCGCACACGCAACAGAAAGCGCTAAAAAGTGGGAATTTAATATTGGCGCGATGTATGAAATAGAAAACGTCGAAGGCCAGGGGGAGGATAAAGACGGGTTATATGAACCTTCCGTGTGGTTTAATGCGACCTGGGATGCATGGACTATTTCGCTGGCGATGTATCAGGAAGGGCCGGTTGATTATAGCAGCATGACCCGTGGCACCTATTTCGATCGTCCTGAATTTGAATTACGCTATCGCTTTATCGGAACAGATGATTTTACGTTCGGTCTGACCGGAGGCTTCCGTAATTACGGCTATCACTTTAAGGATGAACACGGCGCCAGAGACGGCAGCGCTAATATGCAGCGCTACAAAATTCAGCCTGACTGGGATATAAAATTAACCGACGACTGGCGTTTTGGCGGCTGGTTTGCCATGTATCAGTTTGCTAACGATCTGGAAAAAACCGGCTATTCAGACAGCCGCGTCGAAACCGAAACGGGCTTTACATGGACCATTAACGAAACCTTTGCCGCTAAAGTGAATTACTATTTAGAGCGCGGGTTCAACATGGACGGTTCCCGTAATAACGGAGAATTCTCCACCCAGGAAATTCGTGCCTATCTGCCTATTTCGTTAGGCCAGACCACCTTAACGCCTTACACACGACTGGGGCTCGATCGCTGGTCGAACTGGGACTGGCGGGACGATCCCGAGCGTGAAGGACATAATTTCAACCGCGTGGGTATGCAGTACGCCTATGACTTCAATAACGGTTTATCCATGACGCTTGAATACGCCTATGAATGGGAAAACCATGACGAGGGTAAAAACGACCGCTTCCACTATGCGGGCGTTGGGGTAAATTACGCTTTCTGATCGTGTGTATTCCAGGGGCTAACTGCCCCTGGTTTTAGCGCAGCGAGGCCGCCAGTATAAAATGGGTATCAACCAGCGCTTTTTGCGGGGCGGGATGACCTGCAATACGCCTGAAAAGTAGATCGCAGCTCTCTTCCCCCAGCTTTCGGGTGGGGATATCAAACCCGCCAGGTGCGGGTGTTAAAATGAGAGACAGCATCGGGTCACTGTATCCGGCTATCACCACCTGCTCTGGAATCATCAGATTCAACTCATCCGCCGCACGATAGAGGCTTAGCAACTTCATGCTGTCGGTAGCAAATACCGCATCGGGCGGCTTGGATGAAGACAACAGCTCCAGAGCCGCAGTAAGCGCGCTCTCATGGGTATAACCGCCATCCCTGATCCAGTCCGGGTTAAGGGCAATATGGTGCTTTTCCAGACTGGCTTTATAGCCCGCAAGACGATCGATCGAAACATGATAATCAAGCGGGGCATGCAGACAGGCAATTTTACGGCGTCCATTTTTGATAAAGGTTTCGGTCAGCGTGGCGCTGTCATGGAAATTATCTGTGTCGACGGAATAGATATTTTGATACTCACCTTCCACTTTGCCGATAACCACTACCGGTACGCCATACGCATCCAGCGTGGTGAAAAAGGATTCATTTGCCGGTGAGCTCAGCATAATGATCCCTTTGATCATCTTTTGTTTAATTTTACTCACGCATTTCAGCAGATCGTCCTCGCTGCTTTTTGACGTTTGTAAAATAACGTCAAATCCTTCTTCTTCCGCTTTTGCCGTAATGGCATGAAGGATATCGGAGAAAAAGGGATTACCGGCAGTGGTTTTGGTTGAACGGGTCGAAATAACCATGATGGCATCAAAGCCAGAAGAGGTCAGGGCACGGGCCAGTTTGTTGGGCTGATAATTTAATTCGTCAATCGCCTTCAGCACTTTTTCACGCGCTTCGGGAGAAATATTCGTTTGTTTATTCAGAACGCGGGAAACGGTTGATTTCGATACGCCCGCAACCCGTGCGATATCATAGATGGTGGGTGACATACACCTTACTCACTCCGGACTGACAGCAATGCCGTTCATCTTACTGGAGAGAAAACGGCAATAGCAATAAATAAGAATTGATAATCAACGATCTGCCCCCATTTATTGTATTCTGAAGCCATGCATTCAAGGCTTCCGGGCAACGAAGGACGGCGATGAAGCGACTTAAAAACGAAATTAATTCACTGGTTAACCGTGGCGTTGACCGTCATCTTCGACTGGCGGTAACAGGATTGAGCCGCAGCGGTAAGACGGCGTTTATCACTGCGATGGTAAACCAGCTCATGAACCTGCATGCCGGGGCGCGTCTGCCGTTGCTCAGCGCGGTGCGGGAAGAACGTCTGCTGGGCGTGAAGCGCGTCCCTCAGCGCGATTTTGGTATTCCTCGTTTTACCTATGACGAAGGGCTGGCGCAGCTGTATGGCGATCCGCCCGCGTGGCCGACCCCGACGCGAGGGGTCAGTGAAATTCGTCTTGCGCTGCGTTTTCGCTCGAATGAATCCCTGATGCGCCACTTCAAGGATACCTCCACGTTGTACCTTGAAATCGTCGATTATCCCGGCGAATGGCTGCTCGACCTGCCGATGCTGGCGCAGGATTACCTCAGCTGGTCCCGCCAGATGACGGGCTTGTTGCAGGGGCAACGCGCAGGGTGGTCGGCCAAATGGCGACAGCTTTGCGAAGGACTGGACCCGCTTGCGCCAGCAGATGAAAACCGTCTTGCGGCCATTGCCGACGCATGGACGGCGTATTTGCACCAGTGTAAACAGGAAGGATTGCACTTCATTCAGCCGGGTCGCTTTGTTCTGCCGGGTGATTTAGCGGGCGCACCTGCGCTTCAGTTCTTCCCCTGGCCGGATGTGGATGGGGTGGGTGAGTCGAAGCTGGTGCAGGCCGACAGGCACACTAACGCCGGGATGCTGCGCGAGCGTTACAATTACTACTGTGAAAAAGTGGTCAAGGGATTCTATAAAAACCACTTCTTGCGATTTGATCGTCAGATTGTGCTGGCGGATTGCCTGCAGCCTCTCAACAGCGGGCCGCAGGCCTTCAACGATATGCGCCTGGCGCTGACGCAGCTGATGCAAAGTTTTCACTACGGGCAGCGGACGCTGTTCCGTCGTCTTTTCTCACCGGTGATCGACAAACTGCTCTTTGCGGCCACGAAGGCCGATCACGTCACGGTCGACCAGCATGCCAATATGGTATCGCTGCTGCAGCAGCTGGTGCAGGACGCCTGGCAAAACGCCGCCTTCGAAGGGATCGGCATGGATTGCCTTGGGCTCGCGTCCGTGCAGGCGACACAAAGCGGGCTGATTGATCTTAACGGCGAGAAAATACCGGCATTACGCGGGAACCGGCTCAGCGACGGTGAACCGCTTACCGTCTATCCGGGCGAAGTGCCTGCGCGGCTGCCGGGTCAGGCCTTCTGGCAGAACCAGGGCTTCCAGTTTGAAGCCTTCCGCCCGCAGGCAATGAGTGTCGACAGGCCTTTACCACACATCCGTCTGGATGCGGCGCTGGAGTTTTTGATTGGAGATAAATTGCGATGACGGAACCGTTAAAACCGCGCATAGACTTTACCGGAACGCTTGAGCACGACCCTCAGGAGGCGTTCAAAACCGCGCAGACGTTCAGCGGCACGCAGGCCGATAACTTTTCCCCGGCCCTGACAGAGGATCCCGCCGTCGAGGAAGGTCCGGCAGAGGCGGTTGTGGAAGCCGCTCTGCGTCCAAAACGAAGCCTGTGGCGCAGGATGGTCACCGCCGGTCTGGCGCTGTTTGGCGTAAGCGTGGTTGGGCAGGGCGTGCAGTGGACGATGAATGCCTGGCAAACTCAGGACTGGGTCGCGCTGGGCGGATGTGCCGCAGGCGCGCTGATTGTGGGGGCGGGCATCGGGTCGGTTACCACCGAGTGGCGTCGGCTCTGGCGTTTGCGCCAGCGCGCGCACGAGCGTGATGAAGCGCGGGATCTACTCCACAGTCACGGCACCGGCAAAGGTCGTGCCTTCTGTGAAAAGCTGGCCAGCCAGGCCGGAATCGATCAGTCGCACCCGGCGCTTCAGCGCTGGTACGCTGCCATCCATGAGACCCAGAACGATCGGGAAGTGGTGACGCTATATTCCCACATGGTTCAGCCGGTGCTTGATGCCCAGGCGCGACGCGAGATTAGCCGTTCTGCGGCAGAATCCACCCTGATGATTGCCGTCAGCCCGCTGGCGCTGGTCGATATGGCCTTCATCGCCTGGCGTAATCTGCGCCTGATCAACCGTATCGCGAATCTCTACGGCATAGAGCTGGGTTACTACAGTCGGCTCAGGCTGTTTAAGCTGGTCCTGCTCAATATCGCGTTTGCCGGGGCGAGTGAGCTGGTGCGCGAAGTGGGAATGGACTGGATGTCGCAGGATCTGGCGGCGCGTCTTTCTGCTCGTGCCGCCCAGGGGATTGGCGCAGGATTATTGACGGCGCGTTTGGGGATTAAAGCGATGGAAGTCTGCCGTCCGCTGCCCTGGATTGACGGCGATAAGCCGCGACTGGGGGATTTCAGGCGCGAGCTGATCGGCCAGCTCAAAGAGACGCTCAATAAAAAACCGGCTCCGTGAGGTTTTGTTCACTTATCGTGCTGGCTGTCAATATTTGTTGACAGCCATCTTCCCGATCACCGTGTTCTGACATATCATTTTACTGTTACTGGCTTAAAACGGTGAATTTCCCATGCGTCTTGAAGTCTTCTGTGAAGACCGTCTCGGTCTGACCCGCGAATTACTCGATCTTCTTGTTTTACGTAGCATTGATTTACGTGGCATTGAGATCGATCCTGTCGGGCGAATTTACCTCAATTTTGCCGAAATTGGATTTAATACATTCAGCAGCCTGATGGCGGAAATCCGCCGTATCGCTGGCGTTACGGATGTGCGCACCATTCCTTGGATGCCTTCTGAACGTGAACACCTGGCGCTGAGCGCGCTGCTGGAGGCCATGCCTGAACCTTTCCTCTCCCTGGATTTGAAAAGCAAAGTTGAGCGCGTTAACCACGCAAGCTGCCAGCTTTTCGCGCAGAGCCAGGAGAAGCTCAGCAATCATAACGCCGCGCAGCTGATCCCCGGCTTTAACTTCCAGCGCTGGCTGGACAGCAATCCGCAGAACACGCTTAGCGAGCATGTGGTGATTAACGGGCAGAATTTCCTGATGGAGATCACGCCGGTCTATCTGAAAGGGGAAGGGAATACTCGCGTGTTGACCGGGGCGGTGATCATGCTGCGCTCGACGTTACGCATGGGTCGCCAGCTGCAAAACCTCTCCAGTCAGGATGTCGGTGCGTTCAGCCAGATTATTGCCGTCAGCCCGAAAATGCGCCATGTGGTTGATCAGGCGCGCAAGCTCGCAAGCCTGACCGCGCCGCTGCTGATTACCGGGGACACCGGCACAGGGAAAGACCTCCTGGCTCATGCGGTGCATCTGGCGAGTCCGCGTGCGGCTAAGCCTTATCTGGCACTTAACTGCGCCTCTATTCCGGAAGATGCCGTTGAAAGCGAGCTGTTTGGTCACGCGCCGGAAGGTAAGAAAGGGTTCTTCGAGCAGGCTAACGGCGGCTCCGTGCTGCTGGACGAAATTGGCGAAATGTCGCCACGTATGCAGGCTAAGCTGCTGCGTTTCCTGAACGACGGAACATTCCGCCGCGTCGGTGAGGATCACGAAGTGCATGTGGACGTGCGCGTTATATGCGCCACCCAGAAAAACCTGGTTGAACTGGTGCAAAAGGGGATCTTCCGCGAGGATCTCTATTACCGCCTCAACGTACTGACGCTGAACATTCCGCCACTGCGCGATTGTCCGCAGGACATCATGCCGCTAACGGAGCTGTTCGTCGCCCGCTTTGCCGACGAGCAGGGTGTGCCGCGTCCGAAGCTGTCTGCCGATCTCGGCACGGTGCTCATGCGCTACGGCTGGCCGGGCAACATTCGTCAGCTTAAAAACGCCGTCTATCGCGCGCTGACCCAGCTTGAAGGCTACGAACTGCGCCCGCAGGATATCCTGCTGCCGGATTACGACGCCGGAACGGTATCGGTAGGGGAAGAGGCGATGGAAGGTTCGCTGGACGATATTACCAGCCGTTTTGAACGCTCAGTGCTGACGCAGCTGTACCGCAGCTATCCCAGCACCCGCAAGCTGGCAAAACGCCTTGGTGTCTCGCACACCGCGATCGCGAACAAGCTGCGTGAGTACGGTTTGAATCATAAGAAAGGCGACGAATAACAAAAAGCCTCTGTAAAGAGGCTTTTTACTTTACGTTTATTCCTTCGCCATCGGCGTGTTAACGATTTCTGTTTTTGTCTCGCCCTGAATCGACGCAATCCTGCTTTCAACCTCTTTCACCTGCTGCGGGCTGTGGAGCAGGGTGTAGGTCAGATCAAACTGCGCGCTGGCACCGGGCTGCAGCTGCTTAACCCGCTTCTGCTCACGTTCAATCGTAACGGGGTAGGCGTAACTAGTGCCCGGTTCTATGCCCGTGACGTAGCCCTGCTTCAGCGTGTCGGTGTTCTTCCATAAGGTCAGCACGGGCAGCTGGCGGGTATCAAACTGGATTGACGCGCCTTTATCTCCGGCTTTATTGACCACCGCCGCGAGCGTTTCGTGGTTATTGTCTGCCAGCGGTTTAATATTAAAGACCATCTCATCAAAGCCTTTTGTCGGCCCGGCGTAGGTTTGCCAGTCGTTTACGCCCGCTTTGGCGTAGTCATTGAATGGGCTCACGCTCACCGCCGGCGCAAGGAAACGGGCGCCTTCTTCGAGGATCGGTGTCCCGAAGTTGCTGTGATAGATGATTTGATAATCATGAGGGTAATCGGCATGGTTTGTCAGAACATCATGCAGACTGAACCGGTTGGTTCCGGGAACATAGCGCAGTTCGGTCATGGTTTGCAGATCCGCTTTTTTAAACGTGCTCTCTTTGATTAAACCCCGAACGCGGATCTCATGCGGAGCGGTATCCGCGATTTCAACCTCGACCTGCGAAACAGGGGTATTACCGGCCCTGCCGTGCAGGGTGTAAATTTGCCCATCCGCAGCGACCGGGTGTCCTGTCCACTCATAGCCACAGCGCACCATCATCTCGTTGAAACCATCCAGCCAGCCGAGACCGTTGCGGCTTTCCAGATTGATATATGCCGGGTTCACGACCTCTTTAACAGGAGAGTTCCAACCCAGTCGGGTGCCAAACCCTTCCACATGCAGAAGGTTCATGCCACGGGTAGGGCTCAGGGTAATGGTCAGGCCATCTTTGCTGCTAATTATGATGACTTTGCTGCCTTCCTGTTTACCGCCGTGTAAGACTTTTTGTTCAATGCTGAACGTTTTATCCTTAACTTTCAGCTCATCACTGGAAATTTTCCAGTTTCCTTTTTCTACGCTGCTTTCAGCGCTTGTCAGCACCCAGGTTTTGGCCGCTGCATGGCCAGAAATCAGTACCGCGAGGAGCGTAAAAGCGAATTTAATCTTCATATTTAATCCTTTTTGCTGAAACGATTATTTTCTTTCGTAAGCAAATCTAATGTTTAGGCAAAAAGGGAAATGTGATGTGCTTCACTGCGGCCAAAAATAGGGAGTTTTAACGATTATTATGCGTTGTTAATCACGCTCATGTTGCATGTTGCTCATGTTATTGCATGATTAATGTGACTTGCGAGCACATTAGCTTTAACGATTCAGCTTCAGAGTAATAAAAAACCCCGCCGCGGCGAGGTTGAGAATGAGTTGTATAGAATGCTAAGGACTTATTATGCTTTTAGCACGTCCAGCGCGGCAGTGTAATCTGGCTCGGTGGTGATTTCATTAACCAGTTCGCTGAAGACAACAGTGTCGTTTTCATCAAGAACCAGTACAGCTCGTGCTGCCAGACCTTTAAGTGGGCCTTCCGCGATGCTGACGCCATATTTCTCGAGGAAATCAGCGCTGCGCAGGGTGGAGAGGGTGATGACGTTGCTCAGGCCTTCGGCACCGCAGAAACGGGACTGGGCAAACGGCAGGTCAGCGGAAATGCACAGCACAACGGTGTTGTCCATTTCAGTCGCCAGCTGGTTGAATTTACGCACGGATGCGGCACAAACACCGGTATCAATGCTTGGGAAAATGTTCAGTACTTTGCGTTTGCCCGCAAACTGAGCCAGTGTGACGTCAGACAGATCTTTAGCCACCAGAGTAAAAGCCTGCGCTTTGCTGCCAGCCTGCGGAATGGAACCTGCAACAGCAACCGGGTTGCCCTGGAAATGAACGAGTTGTGACATAGATATCTTCCTGTTTACATATAGTTAACGTCGGGGCTAGTGTATGCCATCAGCGGATAACACGGCAAACCAAATTTTTCGCCTTTCCGGGCCGCAAGGAGTCAGTGATGAGAAGCGTTAAAGTCTATGAAGAAGCCTGGCCATTGCATACCCCCTTTGTGATCTCCCGCGGCAGCCGAAGTGAAGCAAGCGTGGTCGTGGTTGAAATCGAAGAAGAGGGGTTTAAAGGCGTCGGGGAATGTACGCCGTACCCGCGCTATGGGGAAAGCCTTGCGTCGGTGATGGCGCAGATCATGACCCTTGTGCCTGACCTGCAAAAAGGTCTCACGCGTGAGTCGTTACAGCAGCGTTTGCCCGCCGGGGCGGCGCGTAACGCTATCGACTGTGCGCTCTGGAACCTTGAAGCCGCTCAGCAGCAAAAATCGCTGACGTCCTTGCTGGGTGTGGCGCTGCCTGAGTCCGTCGTGACGGCGCAAACGGTCGTGATTGGTGAGCCGGAGCAGATGGCCGCCAGTGCGAAAGCGCTCTATGACGCCGGGGCCACGCTCTTAAAAGTGAAGCTCGACGATCGTCTGATCAGCGAGCGGATGGTCGCCATTCGCTCTGCGGTGCCCTCAGCCACGCTGATTGTTGACGCCAACGAGTCGTGGCATCCTGAAGGGCTGGCAGCGCGATGCCAGCTGTTGGCCGATCTGGGCGTGGCGATGCTGGAGCAGCCTCTGCCAGCAAAAGATGATGCGGCGCTGAAGAATTTTATCCATCCGTTGCCCGTCTGCGCGGATGAAAGCTGCCATACCCGCGAAAATTTGAGCGAGCTTAAGGGCCGCTATGACATGGTCAATATCAAGCTCGACAAGGCAGGCGGACTGACAGAAGCCCTGGCTCTGGCGGCGGAAGCCCGGGCGCAGGGGTTTGCCCTGATGCTGGGGTGCATGCTTTGCACCTCCCGGGCGATCGGCGCGGTGCTTCCGCTGGTCAATCAGGTCCGTTTCGCCGATCTCGATGGTCCGACGTGGCTGGCTGTTGACGTTTCACCGGCGCTTCATTTTACCAGCGGCGTGCTTCATCTCTGAGGCTGCCAGCGCAGAAGCTCCACCATCGCTTTTAAGTATTTTTCGCTGGCTTCGTCGGAGGAAATCGGCGGGAATTCAGCGGTGATGCAGGGCAGGCTCAAATCGGCGCACCAGCTACCAAAGGAACCTGGGGTTTCATAGCCCACGCTGGTGACGAGCGGCAGGGCGAAAGCCTGCGCCAGCCACTCGCCCAGTTCGGAGTGGCGCGGATCTTCAATACAGGCCAGCGGATCGTGGAAGGAGACAACCCATGCTGGGTGGATTTTATGGATAAGCTGGCACAGCGCCTGCGTTTCCGGCTCCGAGCCGGGCTTATCTCCCGTTAGCAGCACCACGTCCCGCTCCTCGGCGGAGCTGTTCCAGCGATATACCGTTTCCCCTGCGCGCCAGTTTGCCGCCGGGAAATTACGGTTCAGGTCGATTCCTCTCGCATTCGCCCGCAATCCCAGCTGGCAGCCGTCCGGATTGACGGCAAGAATCACATGGTGACGTCGCAACGAAGGCGTCAGCGTCCTCAGCGCGCAGGAAAGCGTGACGATGGAAGAGTTCTCGTCTCCGTGCGTGCCGGCAATGATCAAACCGCTGTTGCGATCGGCATCGGGCGCCGGGAACCAGATCAGCGATGCGCCTAAAAATGAGCGGCCATATTGCTCGGCGCCCGGCGGAAAGGCGCCGCGCTCCGCTCGCGGTCGGGTGGTTGCCATACGAAATCCTGATAAAGAAGTCTCTACAGGCAGTGTTGTGCAAAACCCGCTGTTAATCAAATAGTTTCCGTGACGGCTGAGAATTGCCTCAAATCACTATTCCGGACGAAGGTATTTGCATTTCTCTGTTTCGAAACAAATAATTACGCATCTGCTTGTTACCTGAATTCACTAAAGGGGATCTTATGAAGCATCCTGTTTCGCGTCTCTGTGCTGCACTGTACCTGTGCGGACTCTCTACACTCTCGTACGCTGCTGATGTGCCACAGGGCACGGTACTGGCGCAAAAACAGGAGCTGGTCAGGCATATTAAAGACGAACCCGCTTCGCTCGATCCGGCAAAAGCGGTGGGATTACCCGAGATTCAGGTAATTCGCGATCTTTTCGAAGGGCTGGTGAATCAGAACGAGAAAGGGGAACTGACCCCAGGGGTAGCGACGCGCTGGCAGAGCAACGATAACCGTATCTGGACGTTTACCCTGCGCGATAACGCGAAATGGTCTGACGGTACGCCCGTCACCGCTCAGGATTTTGTCTACAGCTGGCAGCGCCTGGTTGACCCGAAAACCACGTCTCCGTTTGCCTGGTTTGCGGCGCTGGCAGGCATCAACAACGCGCAGGCCATTATTGATGGCAAAGCGGCGCCAGATACCCTGGGCGTGACGGCGGTGGATGCCAGAACCGTACGCGTCCAGCTGGACAAACCGCTCCCGTGGTTTAGCAACCTGACGGCGAACTTCGCCTTCTATCCGGTGCAAAAAGCGAACGTTGAAAGCGGTAAGGAGTGGACACGTCCCGGCGCACTGGTAGGTAACGGCGCGTACGTCCTGAACGACCGCGTGGTGAATGAAAAACTGGTCGTCGTTCCGAATACCCATTACTGGGACAACGCGAACACCGTCCTGCAAAAAGTGACTTTCATTCCGATTAATCAGGAATCGTCCGCCACAAAACGCTATCTGGCAGGGGATATCGATATCACCGAATCGTTCCCGAAAAACATGTATCAGAAACTCCTGAAGGACATTCCGGGACAGGTGTATACGCCGCCCCAGCTCGGGACCTATTACTACGCGTTTAACACACAAAAGGGGCCGACTGCCGATGCCAGGGTGCGTCTTGCGCTGAGCATGACGATCGATCGCCGCATTATGGCAGAGAAGGTGTTAGGTACCGGCGAGAAGCCGGCCTGGCATTTCACCCCTGACGTGACGGCGGGTTTCAGCCCTGACCCTTCACCGTTTGAACAGATGTCGCAGCAGGAGCTGAACGCTCAGGCGAAAACCTTGCTCCAGGCCGCTGGCTACGGCCCTCAGCGTCCGCTGAAGCTGAACCTGCTGTACAACACCTCGGAAAACCACCAAAAAATCGCCATAGCGGTGGCTTCCATGTGGAAGAAAAATCTTGGTGTGGATGTCAAACTGCAAAACCAGGAGTGGAAAACTTATATCGACAGCCGCAACACCGGCAATTTTGATGTGATCCGCGCGTCATGGGTAGGTGATTATAACGAGCCTTCGACCTTCCTGTCCCTGCTGACCTCAACCCACAGCGGCAATATCTCGCGTTATAACGATCCGGCCTACGATAAAATTATTCACCAGGCGACGCTGGAAACCACGGCGAAAGCGCGTAATACGGACTACAACATGGCGGAGAAAATCCTCATGGAGAAAGCACCTATCGCGCCAATTTATCAGTACACCAACGGTCGCCTGATTAAGCCCTGGGTGAAAGGTTACCCTATTAATAACCCGGAAGACGTGGCGTATAGCCGGACCATGTATATTGAGAAGCACTGACGAGCCCGGATTATGCGGTAACTGTCGTTAATGAGAGTACATTAAGAACTGGCGCATTTAGCGCCAGTTTCTTTATTCCAGAAAAGATGTCTGTTTCACATATAATCGCAGGGATAAATTATGACGGAAGAAAAGAAAGATAAACCCTCTTTTCCGGCAGGCTTAGGCATTATGGATAAAATCTGGGAATGGCAGTGGATTATACGCTTCATCTATATTGTCCTTTTCGCCGATCTGGCGCTGCTGGCTTACAGCGGACAGGGGATTTTGACCTGGCCCATACAGGCCATTAGCTGGACCGAACACCTTGGTTTCTTCTGCGTCGCGCTGGCGGCTCTGGGGCTGATAGCCACAACCCTCATGCCCTTTGTCGCCAGTATCTTCAGGCAAGTGCTGAATGAGATCATATATAGCAGCATCTTTCCGGATATTCTTCGCCCGCAGAGTGATTACGAGAGATACCCTGGTAAGGTACCCTCAAGAGAAGTCCTTGATTTAGCACTGGAAGAGAATAATCAGTTTTTACTTAATTACTATGAAAAACATGATTCAGCCTGGCGCAGTAAATTCACTGAAAGATTCAAAGTTGGCGATTTACTTTTTGGTATCCTGTTTTTCATGATACTTGATTACCATCCGCACTGGTTCAGTCACGCTCAGCATTCCTTAGCCAGCGATCTTCTTAATCTGGGTGGTGATGAGGGTTTTGTTATATTTTATATCGTCCTTATCATTATATTTAGCGCCCTGATGAATATCTGGTTCGGCAAATGGGACTGGGGAAATATTTATTATCCACCGCTTTATCGTAAAAAAGAAGAAGCTCGAAGAAAGGAGCGAGAGAGAGAAGCGCAATGGCGTCGCCAGAATGAGTAAATAATTCCCTGCTAACCAGTGCTCCATACATACTATTTTTTTGGCTTTGTCTGAGATATCGCTCCCGCCCATGCGGAGCTGGCGGGAGCAGAGGTGGGCTATTCTAACAACTCACTAAACTTCGCCAGCCACTGCGGATGCGCAGGCCAGGCGGGAGCCGTCACCAGGTTGCCGTCTACATGGGCCTGATCGATGCCGATAGTGGCGTAGTGTCCACCCGCGAGACGTACCTCAGGTGCGCAGGCCGGGTAGGCGCTACAGGTTCGTCCTTTCAGAATGCCCGCGGCAGCAAGCAGCTGCGGGCCGTGGCACACCGCAGCAATCGGCTTACGCGCGGCGTCAAATGCCTGTACCAGCTTTATCACGTCCTCATTTAGCCGCAGATACTCTGGGGCTCTCCCGCCGGGGATGAGCAGCGCGTCGTAATCCTGCTCCTTTACGGTTGAAAAATCGGCGTTGAGGGTAAAGCGGTGACCGGGTTTTTCGCTGTAGGTCTGGGCACCGTCAAAATCATGGATTGCCGTCATGATGTAGTCGCCTTTCGGTTTGTCGGGGCAGACCGCGTCAACCTGATGGCCAATCATCTGCAAAGCCTGAAAAGGCACCATGGTTTCGTAATCTTCGGCGTAATCGCCAACCAGCATCAGGATCTTCTTGCTCATCATTCCTCACCTTTATCAATAAAGATGATTAAGATATAGCCTGGCATGGCTGAATTGCCGGAAATAAAAAAGCCCGTCAGAGCACGGGCAACATAAGCAAATGAATAAATGATTCGTTATCAACGTTATTGGAGGATAACGCCGTATATTTTACGCGGCAGTAAGACAAGCAGATACCTGACATATTCGGTAGGTGAAACAAGTCATTAAACGTGCGTTACAGTGCGTCGAAGGTCGGGTAAAGGCTATTTTCAAGGAATTCTACGAGATACCAGATCTCACCGCTAAAAATAAACCAGAAGCCAAATATAATAAGGAGCAAAATAATAAAGGTGAGTATTATTTCAGTTTTTCCCATTGCTGCTTTTACCCACCTGAAGCTAATTGATTCGAAGTGGGCATTGTAGCGGGGCTTTTCCGGATACTCCAGTTTCATGCAGCAAGGACTTTATTGCGTCCGTCATTTTTAGCGCGATACAGGGCATCGTCCACACGCTTAAACAGCTCGTCAATACTCTCCCCCTGATTGTGCCGCGCCACCCCAATGCTGACGGTAAACCGCGGCAAACCCGGAATCGTAATGCGTGCTACGGCTGCACGGATTAACTCGGCAATCTGCAGGGCGGTATCGAGAGAGGTACGCGGCAGCAGGATAACGAACTCTTCGCCACCCCAGCGGAACACCATGTCGCCCTCCCGACTACAGGCTTCCAGCGTTCGGGAAAGGGCGATAAGCACCTCATCGCCTTTCAGATGACCGAACAGGTCATTAATGTTTTTGAAATGGTCGGTATCCACCAGCAGCAGGCTAAATTGCTGCTGCGCAGGAAGTTTATTCCGGTTGCTTTGATCGGTAATTGCGTAGAACTGGCGCCGGTTGAGTAGTCCCGTCATGGAGTCACGTAACGCGGCATGTTCCAGCTCCTGCTCCAGCCTTTTTTGCTCGGTGATATCGTGGATGATGCACAGCATCAGCTTGTCGCCGTAAATCTCAATGGGCCCGGCATACGTCTGAACGTGGCGGGTGGTTCCATCGGCAAGGCGGTGAATAAAATTGAGCGGCTTATGACCACCGGGCAGCGCGGCAATCGCAGTCATAATGGGCATCACATCTCGCCCCAGCGTATTGATTTCCCAGGTATGCTTACTGCACATGTCATCATGTGAGTAACCATAAAAATTGAGTGCGGCCAGATTTGCATCGACGATTTGCCCGTCGCGGGCCGGATCGATTAACAGCATCGGGGCGCTGTTGGTCAGAAAAAAGCGCGCATAGAAACCCTGTTTTTTCCGTCGATAGGTGGCGGAACGGCTTGCCTTCAATCCTGAGAGCATTTGTTGGGAGATGCCTTCGAAAACAATCACATCTCCCCAGGGAGCGTAGTGGGCGAGCGAGAGCCGACAGCTTAACGGCGTATCCTTTCCATCCCGGCTAGCCGTCCAGATTTCGACGATCTCCTGCTCTGTTTTCAGTTCAGGTACATACATCGTCAGGAGGGTTTGCGCCCTGGCAGAATAGATCCCTTTGCGCAGGTCCTCGAGTGTTTTATCCCCCATGAGTTGCCTTGCGGCCACATTCGCAAAAATGATCTTTTCCGACACGGGTGAAACGAGCCACACGGGTGTTTTAATTACATTCAACGCATCAAAACAAGGTTGCGACATAGGCGTTTCCTGTTCATCGACAACATGTGCCTGACAAATCATGCCAGAATTGACTCGCGTGTACTCCTTTGAAACATACTCCACTTAACCCCGTCAGGCATGATTTTTTTGTGAAATAAATGCGGGGTCCGTTTGAATTTTATTAATGGGGATAATCTGTTTGTCTGAGTTTATCTGCAGCAGTAGCCACGGTACCTGTTCGGCAGGTAAGGGCCGGGAGAAAAGATACCCCTGCAGGTAATCGCAGCCGAGACGGGTGAGAACCGCCTGCTGTTCTTCCGTTTCGATCCCTTCTGCCACCACATTCATCTCCATGGTCCGGGCGATACTGATGATGGTTTCAACCAGCTTGTAGCTTTTTTCATTTTCAAGCATTGAGGTCACAAAGCTTCTGTCGATCTTGAGTTCTTTAGCCGGAAGCACGCTAAGCATCAGCAGGTTGGAATAGCCCGTACCAAAATCATCAATCGAGACGACGATCCCCGCATGATTAAACGCGTTAAGCAACTCAATGCTGCGGTCGAGATTTTTAAGCGCGGTGCTTTCCGTTACCTCCAGGATCAGACGGGACGGAGGCAGGTTATATTTTTCCAGCATTGACGAGATGATCTGGAAAATGTCCGGCTGTTCGAACTGAACGGGGGATAGGTTGAGCGACAGCGTCCACTGGCTGAACCCTTGTTCAGTCCAGAAATGAAGCTGTCGGCACGCCGCTTCAATGGCCCAGTTACCTACCGGAATAATTAAGCCTGTTTGTTCCAGCGAGGGGATAAACAGATTGGGCAATACAACGC
The DNA here is from genome assembly GCF_034107425.1 of Enterobacter sp. 148H3. Classification (NCBI taxonomy): domain Bacteria; kingdom Pseudomonadati; phylum Pseudomonadota; class Gammaproteobacteria; order Enterobacterales; family Enterobacteriaceae; genus Enterobacter; species Enterobacter sp. 148H3. Next base: position 52,292 of record NZ_JAWNEI010000018.1, read on the forward strand.
CTTGCTCTGGATGTCGCCAGCGCAGAAGGGCTTCAAAACCATGAATCGTTTTCTCTCCCGCATGCCAGGTTGGCTGATACCAGAGTTCAAACTGATCCCGTTCAAGCGCCTGCGAGAGTTCCTGCAGAAAGCCGGGTTTCGCCGGGATCGCTGTTGACATCTCGGCCCGGTAAATCGCCCAGCCGTTACGGCCATCTTCCTTGACGCGGTGTAAAGCTGCATCCGCCTTGAGTTTCAGCTCATGCAGCGTTTCGCCATCCTGAGGATAGAGGCTGACGCCCGCGCTGATGGTCGTGCTTAACGTATGCCCGCATATCGACAGAGGGCGTCGTACATCTTCGAGCAACGCGGTGAGCAGGGCGCTGAGCTTGTCGTCATCACATTCAGGCACCAGCAGGATAAAGGCGTCTCCTCCCAGTCTTGCCAGGGTCATCTCACGCGTGAGCCTTGCCGTGATGCGCTGCGCGACAGCGATCAATAGCTCATCACCGACGCTGTGACCCCACGTATTGTTAACGCGTTTGAAGTGATCGACGTTCAGGAAAATAACCGCAAATGGCTTCTTGCTCAGCAGCGCGCTGCGCAGACAGTCCTGCATGCGGAGATCCATCTGGTGGCGGTTTGCGAGCCCGGTGAGCGCATCAAAACGCGCCTGCAGCTCTAGCTGACGGTTGAGCAGCTGCAAATTATCCGTCAACCGGCCGGTGCGCCGGTGAGAATCGATAAGTGAAATGATTAACATCACGCCGAGCAGGCAGAGCGTGGTGACTGAAACCCAGATGGATAAACCCAGCTCGCCGATCCCTCCGGGGACGGCATGCGACATTTCCTGAAACTGCGCGGCACTCATGCCGGTATAATGCATCGCACAAATTGCGGCAGCCATAACGAAGGCCGCGATAATGCGATCGATAAAGACGCCTTTATGTTTATCGCGCAGTCGGAAAGCCAGCCACAGCGCCGTACCTGAGGCAACAACGGCAATGACCACTGATAACCCCACAATGCGGCGATCCCAGATGATGCTGCCATCCAGCATCAGGGCCGCCATACCGATATAGTGCATAGACACCACGCCAGCGCTCAGGAGCGTCGTGGCAAAGATCAGTCGAAAAGGGGAAAGTTTTTTACCCGTGACGGAAATATCAAGCGCCGTTGTCGACGCAACCACCGCGACGCCCAGTGAGGCAAGGGTTAACCAGAGGTCGTAGCTCATCATCATGGGCATTTGCATCGACAGCATGCCGATAAAGTGCATCGACCAGATGCCAATACCCAGCGTGACCCCTCCGGCAATGCGCCAGAAGAGTGCAGCCTTTCGGCTGGAGAGGGGGATTTTTCCGGCGCTGTCAAGCGCCACAAATGAGGCAATAAACGCCACCAGATAAGAGATAGCGATTAACACAGGGTCCCACGATATATTGAGCATTATGCAATCCCACGCCTGAGAGGGTTACCGATTTCGCCTGCCGGGTACATCTTTATCGGGCAACGAACATGCGCATTCAAACCATATTAGTTATTTATCGTGAATAATGACCAGTCATATTAATACTCTAAAACTCATCAAGAATATAAAATATATTCTTTTTGTTAATGTATTAAGCATTGCTAAACAAGAACGAATAGCAGTAGCAAAGCTCCTTAAATATGAGTGCGATCGTATCGTCTCACCGCGGGCGATACTATCGCTTAACATGGCTGGAAACCAGTATAACAGCATGCTGAGTAGAACATTTTTACTAATACGCTCTTTTTATCTGACTTAAGGTAAATCTCAGGATGCTAACGGCGAAACAAAAAACAAGCGTTGTTTGCGATGAAAAACTTCTGGGCCAATGCTATAAGTCTAAGTGCCGACTTAAATATAAAACGTGGGTATTATCATGCTAAAAAATATTAGTGTCAGGACCTTTATTATCGGGTTCCTTTTATCTCTTTTTTTGGTAAGTGCAGGTGTCGTTGTTCTATTTTCCAGCAATCCCTCTCTCTTTATTTTGCTTAATGCCATCAATTTCGTTGCACTATTTTTGCTCTGGGTCTACATGACGAAGTATCTTGTGACGCCGATCAATACGGTGAAGAAAAGTATTGAAGAGGTGACAGCAGGCAACCTTGGTGTATCTATCCCTGAATTTGGCAATAACTGTGCGGGCCGACTCATCCCCGGGATCAATAGTCTTTCCGGTAATATTGCGACGCTTGTACGTGAGATCAGGGCGTCATCGCAAACCGCCATGACCTTATCGGATCAGCTCTCGCAACGTAGCGCTCAGCTTTCGGTGAAAACCGAGCAGCAGTCTGCATCATTAGTGCAAACCGCAGCCAGCATGGAGCAAATGGCCGCGAGCACCAAAAACAATGCCGATAACACGCGTCTGGCGAGCGAGCAGGCAAATGTGGCGACGCTGCAGGCGCGCAAAGGCGGTGAGCTGATGGGACAGGTCGCCAGCAATATGCAGTCCATTACCGAATGTGCGCAGCAGATGACGGAGATTATTTCGCTCATTGACGGCATTGCGTTCCAGACGAATATTCTCGCGCTCAACGCGGCCGTTGAGGCGGCAAGGGCGGGCGATCATGGCAAGGGTTTTTCTGTGGTCGCGGAAGAGGTAAGAAACCTGGCACACCGCAGCGCAGAGGCCGCGAAGAATATCAAAACGCTGATTGAAGTCACCAGCAGTAACGTCACGCAGGGAGCCAGCGTTGTGTCACAGGCAGAGAAAAATATGCATGAAATCGTAACGGGTTCGGGGAATGTCAGCCGCTTAATGGACGAAATTTCCGCGTCGACGTCAGAGCAGGAGAAAGGTATTTCTCAGATCACGCTGGCGCTATCTGAGCTGGAGCGGGTCACGCAAAGTAACGTGTCAATGGCAGAGGAACTCAATGGCTCTTCTGATGTACTGCGTAATCAGGTGATTGAGCTGCAGGCCAGAACGCGCAATTTCAGACTTGACCAGAGCACTTCTTCCTCATTACCTGGCGGCTCGCCATCCTTCCTCCACCGGCCAGAACACTCTCTCTGATTAAACCTCAAAGCCTGGCGTGCCAGGCTTTTTTTTGCCTCTTGCCAGCATGTTCATTTCCTGAGCGATTTCAGCGCGATGGAAAACATAGTTGTTGATTAAGCCCTGATGGAGGCTAGACTGACACCGAAAGAGCTAAAAAGGCGGAGGCGCTGTGGAAAGCATTAAAGGATCTGAACTTAACGTTCCTGACGCAGTTTTTGCGTGGGTGCTGGATGGTCGTGGCGGTGCGCGACCGCTGGAAGATAATGATGCGATCGATAGCGCGCATCCCTGCTGGTTACATTTGAACTACACCCACACGGACAGCGCTGACTGGCTGGCCTCGACTCCGCTCTTGCCTAATAACGTGCGCGATGCGCTGGCGGGTGAAAGCCTGCGGCCCCGCGTGAGCCGAATGGGTGACGGGACGCTGATCACCCTACGCTGCATTAACGGCAGCACGGATGAACGCCCGGATCAGCTGGTTGCGATGCGTGTCTACATGGACGATGGGCTCATTGTGTCTACCCGGCAGCGAAAAGTTCTGGCGCTGGATGACATCGTCAACGATCTGAAAGAGGGCACCGGGCCAACCGACTGCGGCAGCTGGCTGGTGGACGTGTGCGACGCGCTTACCGATCACGCGAGTGAGTTCATCGAAGAGCTGCACGACAAAATCATCGACCTGGAAGATAACCTTCTCGATCAGCAGATCCCGCCGCGCGGTTTTCTGGCCTTGCTTCGTAAGCAGCTGATTGTGATGCGCCGCTATATGACGCCGCAGCGCGACGTTTATGCGCGTCTTGCCAGCGAAAGGCTCGCCTGGATGAATGACGATCAGCGACGCAGAATGCAGGATATTGCCGACAGGCTGGGCCGCGGGCTGGATGAAATAGATTCCTGTATTGCCAGAACGGCGGTGATGGCGGACGAAATCGCGCAGGTGATGCAGGAATCGCTGGCGAGAAGAACCTATACGATGTCCCTGATGGCGATGGTGTTTTTACCGAGCACGTTTCTGACCGGGTTGTTTGGCGTCAACCTGGGCGGTATTCCGGGGGGCGCTTATCGCTACGGCTTTACGGCCTTTTGCGTGATGTTAGTTGTTTTGATTGGGGGTGTTGCATGGTGGTTGCATCGTAGTAAATGGCTGTAAATTTACGCTTTTTTCCTCTTTTTCCGGGATTAAAACGCTCTTTTAATTGAGCGAAGTCAATAAACATCTAACCCGTAAGGTGCAATATTACTCCCGCAGGTGAATGCAACGTCAAGCGATGGGCGTTGCGCTCCATATTGTCTTACTTCCTTTTTTGAATTACTGCATAGCACAATTGATTCGTACGACGCCGACTTCATAGTCGGCTTTTTTTTGCCTCCTGATTCTCAGCGTCTACCCTAAAAGGGATGACAGCCAATTCTGGAGGGAATGATGAGCATCCTTAACGCGCTGCTACTGCAATATTCACGTCAATCCGATCCCATCCCCACCGATCCGGTGCCCATGCCCGATCCCATACCGCGTCCGCAGCCGATGCCCGACCCGCCGCCCGATGAAGAACCGATTAAATTGTCGCATCGGACCGCGAGATCTGCGAGGATACGCGCCATCTGACCGCTAAGATCACCACGAGAGACAATTGTGACCGCTTTTTCTACCCTGAATGTTCTGCCCGACGCCCAACTCGCTAACCTCAACGAGTTGGGATACCTCACGATGACGCCTGTTCAGGCGGCCGCGTTGCCCGCCATCCTCGAGGGCCGTGACGTGCGCGTACAGGCGAAAACGGGCAGCGGGAAAACGGCGGCATTTGGCCTTGGCCTGTTGCAGCATATCGATGCGGCGCTTTTTCAGACCCAGTCTCTGGTGCTGTGCCCGACCCGCGAACTGGCAGACCAGGTCGCGGGTGAACTGCGTCGCCTGGCGCGTTTCCTGCCCAACACCAAGATTTTAACCCTCTGTGGCGGACAGCCGTTCGGCGCCCAGCGTGATTCACTCCAGCATGCGCCGCACATTATTGTCGCCACGCCCGGCCGCCTGCTGGATCACCTGCAAAAAGGCACCGTCTCGCTGGATGCGTTACAAACGCTGGTCATGGATGAGGCCGATCGGATGCTGGATATGGGCTTCAGCGATGCGATTGACGAGGTGATCCGTTTCGCACCGTCCGATCGTCAGACGCTGCTGTTCTCTGCGACCTGGCCCGAGGCTATCGCCGCCATCAGTGGTCGCGTGCAGAAAAATCCACTCACCATTGAAATCGACAGCGTCGATGCGCTGCCCGCCATCGAGCAGCAGTTCTTTGAAACTTCTCAGCAGGGTAAAATCCCGCTCCTGCAGAAATTGCTGAGCCAGCATCAGCCTGCATCCTGCGTGGTGTTCTGTAATACCAAAAAAGACTGTCAGTCGGTTTGTGATGCTCTGAATGCCGCCGGTCAGAGCGCATTGTCGCTGCATGGCGATCTGGAACAGCGCGATCGCGATCAGACGCTGATTCGTTTCGCTAACGGCAGTGCCCGCGTTCTTGTCGCAACCGACGTCGCTGCACGCGGTCTGGATATCAAATCGCTTGAGCTGGTGGTGAACTTTGAGCTGGCATGGGATCCTGAAGTACACGTGCACCGTATTGGCCGTACCGCGCGCGCGGGAAACAGCGGCCTGGCCATCAGCTTCTGCGCACCTGAAGAGGCACAGCGCGCCAATATTCTCTCTGAGATGCTGCAGATTAAGCTGAACTGGATGAATCCCCCAGCCGGCGTCAGCCTGGTGCCGCTCGAAGCCGAAATGGCGACCCTGTGCATTGATGGCGGTAAAAAAGCCAAGATGCGTCCAGGTGACGTATTAGGCGCGCTGACAGGGGATGTGGGGCTGGACGGGGCGGATATCGGTAAGATTGCGGTCCATCCGGCGCATGTCTATGTCGCGGTTCGCCAGAATGTTGCTCATAAGGCATGGAAGCAGCTGCAAAACGGGAAAATTAAGGGTAAAACCTGTCGCGTACGTCTGCTGAAATAAAGAATGAAGCGTCTCAGACGGTTTTTCTGAGACGCTAATCGTTTACTTCACTTCAAGCACGTTCAGACGTAGCTCTTCAAACTGATTGTCATCTTCTTCCGGCTGCCAGCCCGCTGGCTGCATGGGAATATCTTCCCGATCGAACGCCAGGTCCCCGCCGTTCACAACTTCTGACTCGTGGTTGATGCCTTTAAAATCGAACAGCTCCACATCCGCGAGATGGGAAGGGACGACGTTTTGCATCGCGCTGAACATGGTTTCGATACGACCCGGATAACGCTTATCCCAGTCGCGCAGCATGTCGCCAATTACCTGACGCTGCAGGTTCGGCTGAGAGCCGCACAGGTTACATGGAATGATCGGGAATCCCTTAGCCTGAGAAAAACGCTCAATGTCTTTTTCGCGGCAGTAGGCGAGAGGGCGGATCACAATGTGCTTGCCGTCATCGCTCATCAGTTTAGGCGGCATGCCTTTCATCTTGCCGCCGTAGAACATATTGAGGAACAGCGTTTGCAGGATATCGTCGCGGTGATGGCCCAGCGCAATTTTGGTCGCGCCCAGCTCCGTCGCGGTACGATACAGAATGCCGCGGCGCAGGCGAGAGCAGAGTGAGCAGGTAGTTTTCCCCTCCGGGATTTTCTCTTTCACAATGCCGTAGGTATTCTCTTCGACGATTTTGTACTCGACGCCCAGCTTTTCGAGGTATTCCGGCAGAATGTGCTCCGGGAAACCCGGCTGTTTCTGGTCAAGGTTGACCGCCACCAGGGAAAAATTCACCGGCGCACTTTGCTGAAGATTACGCAGGATCTCCAGCATGGTATAGCTGTCTTTACCCCCTGACAGGCAAACCATGATGCGGTCGCCTTCTTCAATCATGTTGAAGTCTGCAATGGCTTCGCCCACGTTACGGCGCAGTCGCTTTTGCAGTTTGTTGAGGTTGTATTGCTCTTTCTTTGTATTTGATTGATTTTCTTGCATTTATTACTACCTTCGGAGCCAGTAGGGGCATAATAGGGGCAAAAATTTTTCAGCGTGCCAGCTTATCGTTAAGCATCAGCACCTGTTCGCCATTCATTTCTTCAATCCACGCACCGTAGACTTCATAAACCATTTGCGCGTTTTCATGCCCCATCTGGCTGGCTATGAAAGACGGGTTAGCGCCAGCAGATAAAAGCCAGCAGGCAAAAGTATGCCGCGTATGGTACGGATTCCGGCGGCGAATACCAGCACGTTTTACAGCTGCGTTGAATCTCGCACCGATGCTCGATAAAGAGTAGTAGGCTTTCTGTTCTCCTTTGCGCATCCGGGGAATGAAAACGAATCGCAGGCTTTGATGTTCCACTGCGCCATACTCGCGATGATTAAAGACAATTTCGGTTTTCGGCTGCAGCGCTGTTAGCTTTCGCTGTGCTTTCAAGGCTTCAAGCGCCGGCTCTAAAAGGGTTATAACCCGGTTACCTGCTTCGGTTTTTGGTGGGCCGAACATGCCCAAGGCATTAAGATTGCGCTGTATATGAGCCGTGCCTTTTTCCCAATCGATATCTTCCCAGGCAAGAGCTGCGAGCTCTCCGTGACGCACACCAGTGTAAACTGCGAACGTCCACATATTAAGGCTTTGCCCACGCTCGGATTCCGCAAGCAAACTAAACTCCTGCTTCGTTAAAGGATCCGGTTTTACTTTCCCTTTGTGTAGTTTCTTGATCCCCTCAAAGGGCTTGCCACTTATAAAGCCAGATTTGTGTGCAAACCGAAGAAGGGAGCACAGAAGCGATATATAGTTGTTCACGGTACGCACAGTGCGTCCCTGTTTGTTGCTTCTGGAATTTGCCAGATAAAGTGTCTCACCGTTCAACAACTCCTTTCTGTATTTCAGAATGTCGCTGTGGCGTATAGTTGAAACAGGCGTATCTCCGTTAATGATGTGCATTAACGTACCGAGTTGTGAGCGAGTCTTACGCATGGTATTCGCGCTAATTTCGGTTTCTTTAATGCTCGTCCACAGTTCACACAGCTCTGAAAAGGTTTGAACTGAAACAGTGGTTACGGTTTTTTTTGCTCTGGACGATGAAGGAAAGCGCTGGTGGTAATCAAACTCTCCAAGGTTGATCTCACTAACGATCACAGCCCGAAGATTCCCGGCTTTTTTGATGTTCGCCGGGGTGTTAATCCAACCTTTGAGAATTTCGCGGCAACGCTTTCCCCGGTACATAAACCAGATACAAATCTTATTGTTTCTGATTTCGACACCTGTAGGCAAAGCTGCCATCTTACGCATCCCTTATTAACTGATTAATTCTCGGATAGTTGTACCAGGTTGTGCCACGCAAGGTTTTTTCTCCGGAAGGAGAAACCCGTTTAAAATGGACACCTTCCACCCAACAGCCCTGGCGATACTTCTCAATCTGTCGTTCGGTCAGGCCTGTTTTTTCTGTGAGTCTTGCGCCAACAACCCATTCTTCGTTAAAAATTACCTGCGACATAGTTCACCTCAGGTAACCGGCATGAGTATAGATATGCCGGTCTGTAGTCGTTGATATTTCAGTTTCAGTTTGCCTGGCCGGGCAGGGAGCGCAGTCGGCGCATGCCGGTCATTGCTGTGGCCACGTAGCTTGCCTTGCAGTTGACCACTTCAACCCAGACCTTCACGCCTTCCACTCTCACCGTATAGGTCTCTTTCATCTTGCTGCGCCCATAGTCACCATATCTTTGCTGGTGGGCTGCGAGTGCGATTTCACATGCCTGGCGAGCTAAAGGGGATTGCTTACTGCCTCGATTAATCAGTCGCATTTCTTCTCCTTGAGGGAGGGTTTCCCCTCCCGATCTCGTTAGTCCACGTATTCCGGTTTCATATCCGCCAGGGTGATGCTGAACTGACCATGCAGTTCGTCGCCCAGATGGCGTTTCGACGCTGCAAGAACGCGCTCTACTTCCGCGAACCGCGCAGCTGCATCCGGCTCATCTGAAGATGGCAAGGAATTGATAGCTGCTTCGACTTTGTTCCGTGCATCAACCAGGTAATAACGTTTCACGGCCTTGTTTTTCAGCTCAGTGAACAGGGCAGAACCCAGTGTTGCTTTCACGGTTTCAATATCTGCGCGCAGAGCTTTAGCGCTATCCACATCCTGAGCCGCCTCGATGCGGTCACGGAAATCATCAGCAAGTGCATCAATATTTTGAGCTGATTCCTGAGCCGTTTGAGTCGTAGTGACGTTGTCACCTGAAATGTCTGCAAGGCTAACGTGCTGCGCCGGTGCCGGGTTTACCTCTCGTTCTTCTCGGCGATCATCGAGCTCATCCGGGGTATAAACGCCCAGAATCACATCCGGGCAGAACAGTCTGGCCCAGCGTTTGACAGCCAGATATGCCAGCTGCTGGCGTGGGTCGTCAGCCCAAAGGGTAGAGTTTCGGGTTCGGGCCTGAGCCAGCAGCAAATCGAGTTCCCTTGGCTGATCTTCGCCTTTAAGCGTTGCGCGGATAATAATGCCGATCCCGGCTTCGTCAGCCAGGGTCCAGCCCGGGACGCGGTACTCGCCTTTATCGCCTTTACGGATATGGAATTTCCCAACAACCTTTTCCCATGGTCCGTACCATTCATATTCAAAGCGGCTGGCCAGCACGCCGCTGCGTGAAATTACGGCATTAACCAGCTGCGCTTCATACCCGAGCACACCGTTAATCAGGTGCGTCTTCTGCGCCACGGCAAAGGGATTCATTTGCCACTGTGCCGCTTGCATCGCTACAGCCATGCAGTCGGCCTGATTGCCCTGCAGATGCTTAGGAACTGTAGCGGTGCCCTGCGCCATGATCTGCGCAAACGTGCTGATGGCATTCAGATACTGGGAATCAAACAGAGCCACATTAGAGTTAATAACGGTGTTCTGGTCAGCAACGGTAACGTTTGTGTTATGCATAAATCCCCCTTAAGCCTGAGCGCGCAGCGCTTCGAGGCGGCGCAGGTCGAAGTCGTTCAGTTCATCGGTGTAATCGGTAGTGATCGGCGCTGGCCATTCGCCCGTGTCGAATCCGGTTGCGATGGCGCGCATCGCTTTGCGGTACTCAAGCATGCCCAGCTCCAGCAGTTCATCGGATGCCTCAATGATGGCGATCCAGTGGTAGTTCTCGTCTTTGTTGACGAAAATCCAGAAGAACTGATCCAGCGCCGCGGTCTCGCAATACATAGCCGCGCTGAGGTGATAGTCACGGTCTATGATTTCCCGGTGCAGCCTGGCGCGCAGGCTTTCCTGCTTAACGTTCCACATGCTGATGGTTTTCAGGTCCGCACCGATGCGCACGCCGTCCAGTTCAATTTCGAGGTCCGGACGTACACGCACTTCTAAACCTGTTTCGTCGTCAAAACCGAAGTAGCTCACTTCAACGGCGCGGCTTGGATGTGTCAGCAGCATGCCGGCGGTCGGGTGCGCCAGGAGTGCAGACTGAATTGCTCGCGCTGTGGCCAGTTGCTGGCGGGTAACCAGAATCTTTTCGTCAGGGTTGTCGCGCCAGGCTTCCAGCAGTTCGTCGGCGAATATGGCATCGGGCTTAACTGATTTAACCGCCTGGATCATGTCTGCTTTAGTACCAGACACTTTCAGCGGTGTAGGTTTCTGCGCTTCTTGCGCCACCAGGTCTGGATTGATGATCGCTAATTGCTCGAGTAGCGCATCACGGCTGCCGCTGGTTTTAACCGGTACGGGCAGGGTGGCGTTGTACTCTTTAATGCATGCCTTCATTGCCGTTGCTGTCTGCTTCTGGCCTTCTTCAATACGCTGATACTCAGCAGGGAGAGCCATATAGCTTTGAGCCGTTTCTTCCAGGCTGGCGCCAAGCGGCACTTGAGCGGGAAGGGATGCGTTATGTTCTTCAAGCAACGCTTTAATCTCGTCAGCGCTTAGCAGCGCCGGTAGGCTGGCGTTGAACGCATCGATGAACTCGCGCAGAGTAGCGGTGGTCGTAAACGCATCTTCAGGGATCTCTGGTTCTACGCTGAACTCTGCTTCGAGGTTTTCCGGCTGCAATGCAAGGGCATGCACCAGGTTCCCCATGTCCAGCACTTTGGATGCTGTGCGCGGTATTGTTTTAGCCACATGGCGCGCGTTAAAGTACATCAGGCTGACGCGGGCATCTTTTACCTGGGTTGAGCTAATACCGTTTGCTGCGTGATAAACCCCATTCGGCAGACCTTCGTAGCGGCCAGGCTCGAAGTAAGCCGGGTATTCGATTACTGGCTCTGACTGCTGCTCTTCCGGCGCTACGGTAACTGCTTGCGTATTAGCTGCATCAGCGCCTTCGCCTGGTTGTACCGGATCAGTATTTTCGACTTTCTCTGGCTGAGTCGTTTCCATCTGCACATCGCTGGTGGTCTCCGGTGTGTTTTCCGTTTTTTCGACTTCATTTGAGGAGGTATCGACGACCGGTTCGGTATTTCCACCCATCAGGCCATCGATGGAGAACACGCCGCTGCCGAGATTTTCAACCTGCGGTTGTTCACCTGGGGCTTCAGTCTCAACTACAGGAGTAGGCAACGGCAGTAACTCCACAGAAGAGATAAACTCAGCCGTCATGGTTTTATTAATAAACTCAAGATGAGCAACTGGCGTGTGGTGGATGTTTTCCGGCGCTATGCGGATCAGATTGAAGATTGCCGCACGGTTCACCGCCAGTACGCCGGGCTGATTACGCAGGATGGCGCTCCATGATTTCCATGGTTCTTCTTTCTTCGCCACGATTTCTTTGGCACGTCGTAACACGCTCGAAGGGATTTCGAAGTGGTGGAAGTCCATAGGCAGTAGGGCGCATGCGATCTCAAGATCGAGGGTGTCCAGAGTATGATGCGCGCCTTCGCCGCGATCCGTTACATGGCCGCCGTCTGCATTGGTACCAGAATCAGTACGCTGAACATTACTGATGCGATTTCCGGTTGCCCATTCGCGAATGAGAATGCCGCGATCAATGTAATCAGTCGCAGCCCAGATTCTGGTGAAACGGAGAACCAAAGCGAGTTCGTGACGCTTCTCCTGGCAGAACACCTTGCGAATGGCGTCGGTATAGTGCCAAAGGTCTTTGGTATCGTAACCCTTCACCTCTTCGCAGTTTTCTGCCGCCAGCAGCAGGTTCTGGACATAGCTGTTGTCAGTGTCCATCTCCAGCGCACTGATAGCTTCGTACTCTTCGCGGGTTAAGTGGTGGCGCAGTTCGTTGGCGGTGAACTGGGCGAGTAGCTGCTTCCGGAACGGCATACGAACGACTGGATAACGAGTGGTTTCGTCATCATTCTCGTCAATCTGGATACCGTTATCAGATTCCAGAACCTGATCGGTTGTAACGTCGGAGTTGCTGGTGCTTTCTGATTTGAGCAGAGAAGGCTTTCCGCCTCTCCACTCTGCCAATAACTGATTGCGGTCGCCGGTATCTACTCTCAACCAGTCGGCCATGAAATCAGTAAGCAGCTTTACTTCGTGCTCTTCATCTGGTGCGAATACCTGCTTAATAGCCTGAACCAGTTTCCACTCAGCGTTCAGGCTGAGTTCGGCTACTTCTGGGATGTCGTTTTTCGCCAGCAGCAGGTTATGGAGATAGGTGTTGCCTTCATCCAGTGACATTTCGCTGGCAGCCAGTTGCTGCTCTTTAGTGATATGTGACTGGTATTTGTCGCTGGTCAGATGGACGGCAAAACGGACCGCTGGAGTGCGGTTTTCGAGCGGGACACTCTCGACGGTAGTTTCGACTTTATCGGTCGTTTCCGGTGCGGCAGTTTTGTCCACGGCACCAGTCGAATCAGTACCAGCCTTTGGCAGCCAGGTGCGTCCATCGTCCTGCAGTTCGTAGCGTTTGCACCAAGTGTAATCCACTGTGCTTTCTTCCGGGAGGTCGTTATACACCGGGAAATCGGTGCGAACCGGTTTGACGTAATCCTTACCGCGGCCGGTTTCAATACCGGCATCTTCAAGCTCAACATCGAGCTGCAGGTTGGCACGGGCTTCAGATTTCGCAGTGAACCAAATCACTGCATCTTCTTTGCCAGATTTCTGCGTAGCCTTCACTACATAGAAAAATTCCATGTGAGATCCTCTTTTTTGGATGTAAGATCCCCGGGCCAGAGATAGCGCCCATTGGGTGAACTTTGGTTTTTTAAGTAGTTTTCCGGTGTAACTTTGGTCGGGAGCACCGGACGTACGGGCCGCCTTGCGCGGCTTTTACGTTATGCCTCGTGCGCCATCTGGTCGTACGAAGCACAACGTTCAGAGCAGTATTCTTTTTCTTTGCGCGCCAGCTGTGCGCCGTTGCGATAGAGAAGGGTACTTTTGACTACTTCCTCCGGTTTAACCGGTTTGCAGCAGTACCCGCATTTTGTTGAGTCACACATCTGGATTCCCCTTTTGCGCCAACAGGTAGCACAAGCGGCGAAGAATCACCTCGAACAAGTTTAGTTTTACGGCCTGCTGCCTTCCTGGTTTGCGTGCGAAATCAATCATTCTCACCCTCGTTTGCCTTATCGCCGGCCAGCGGAACGTTTAAACCTGATGCGCGTTAATTTCTCCACCTCATCCGACTCTTCATATGCCGTCGGCGGCTACTTCGTGGGCGTCCTGCCTTGGTGGTTTACAGTGTCATCTAACAACCAAAGCATAAGTCTTAGGCTTAACTATTGTCAAGTCTAGGGCATAAGTGGGTTGTAATTCAAATTTTTTTCGTGATGTATGCAGCGATATACAGCTGAAAATTTTCTTTCAAGAAGAGCGAGGGGATGAAATAGAAGTACAGAACGATGAGTGAGGTCGTAAGAATCCTAGCAGGTAAACTCGTTTAGTTTTTGAGCGACCACGAGTCTGCGTATGAAGGGTTAGCGATTAAAATGTATTTATGTTAGTTACTTATTTAGATCTCAGAAAACAGTTTTAATGCAATTAACAAGATGAGTGTTCTACGGAAACTACTTGAATTAAAAGAAAAAAACCCGGCTTACGCCGGGTTTTTCTTAGTTATTGGTCTGTTTTAAAACTACCTGTTGAGCCTGGGTATTGCCTTGCATAGTAAAATGCGCTGCTGCCAATGCCTTGTATGCGTTCTGAACTACTTGTTGTAAACTCATTAATCACCCTCTAGTTTCGACTAAAAAACCTATAATTCAAGTCTTTATCAAAATAGTGCTTTCTCTTTAACCACACAAATCCATCTCCTTTAGATAATACAGCAACATCTATAGGCCCGCCAACACTATCGCTGTCATTTGAGACTTTGCGCTTGAAGGCTGTGAGGTTTACAAGCGACTCTGCCATATAACCCAAATCGACTTTGGCTAATGAATCCAATATTGATAAAACTTTTTGTATATGGTTTTGCGCTGCATGATTATCAATCATTGCTTTGGTATAAGCTAATTGATTCGGAATTACAGAATCAAAAGCAGTCTCAACAATTGTTCTTGTTAAGCTTGGATTTTGACTTGTTAAGATATTTGTAACTTCATTCTTAAGATTAGTTAAAGAGTTTTCTAAAGAATCACTCACGCAATTAATAATACCTTTGCTACATCCTTTCATGAATGTATGTACCTCATCATCTTGCGCGAAAGGCATTATTCCACTACAGCTGTCAGCGTTATTTTGATGTGTGTTAACTGGTCTCATCACTTTTTTATTGAATAAGCCATAAACATGATGAGACTGAATAGCAGGATAATATTCATCATCCCCGTAACCAGCAATTACTATTCCTGAATAGGTCTCAAGGTCACTTTCTTTACATGTGTAAAGAGCAAACAACTCAATCAATGAATCTAGTAAGGATTGTAGGTACGGGGGTTGGCCACTTACATTAATTGGAACTATACACTGACTGCAAATTTCAACAATAAATTGTGATGCAAACTGCCTTGCTAGCACTAAGTCATTGTTATCAAAGTCTTTATAAAAACTATTTTGACTTATCTTTGATGAAAGCGTATTTGCTCTGTTTTCTATAAACTGCTGGTATTGATCATTTGAGGGGAAAGTGTTTTGTGATTGTAAGAAAGC
>NZ_JAWNEI010000019.1:0-55962 GCF_034107425.1 Enterobacter sp. 148H3
GGGGGTTGGATGGTTGGGTGCGGTCTGGTTCCCTCACCCCGGCCCTCTCCCACAGGGAGAGGGAGAAAACACTAAAAAAGGCAACTTGCGTTGCCTTTTTGCTTTTACCTATCCGCCCAGATACGCGCTCCGCACCGCTTCGTTCGCCAGCAGCGCGTCGCCGGTGTCCTCCAGCACCACGCGGCCGTTCTCCAGCACGTAGCCACGGTCGGCGAGCTTCAGCGCCTGGTTGGCGTTCTGCTCGACGAGGAAGATGGTCATCCCCTCTTTGCGCAGCTGCTCGATGGTGTCGAATATCTGCTGGATGATGATTGGCGCCAGGCCGAGCGACGGCTCGTCCAGCAGCAGCAGGCGCGGCTGGCTCATCAGCGCGCGGCCGATCGCCAGCATCTGCTGTTCACCGCCGGACATGGTGCCCGCACGCTGAATGCGGCGCTCCCACAGGCGCGGGAAGAGTTCGTACACCCACTTGATGCGGGTCTGGTATTCATCGCGGTGGGCGAAGAACCCACCCATCGCCAGGTTCTCTTCCACCGTCATACGCGAGAACACGCGGCGCCCTTCCGGAACAATCGCCACCGCCTCGCGCATGATTCTGGCGGTCTGCCAGTCGGTAATGTCTTTGCCATCAAACACAATCCGCCCGCTGGTGGCGCGCGGGTCGCCGCACAGGGTGCCGAGCAGCGTGGTTTTGCCCGCGCCGTTGGCGCCAATCAGAGTCACGATTTCACCCTGATTGATATGCAGGCTGACGTCGTGCAGCGCCTGGATCTTGCCGTAGTGCGCGTTGACCTTGTCGAACGTTAACATCGCTTTTTCCATCTTATGCCTCACCCAGGTATGCGCGGATCACGTCCGGGTTGTTGCGGATCTCTTCCGGCGTGCCGTTTGCCAGCGGCGTACCCTGGTTAACCACGTAGATACGGTCCGAAATGCCCATTACCAGCTTCATGTCGTGCTCAATCAGCAGAATGGTGGTGTCGTGGTGATCGCGCAGCTCGGCAATCAGCTCGTCCAGCTCTTTGGTCTCTTTCGGGTTGAGGCCCGCCGCCGGTTCGTCGAGCATCAGGATTTCCGGCTGGGTGACCATGCAGCGCACAATCTCCAGACGACGCTGGTCGCCGTAGGCCAGATTGCTCGCCTGGCGGTTAGCGTGCTGCAGCAGGCCAATTCGGTCGAGCCAGGTGGCGGCGCGATCGAGCGCTTCATCCTGGGCGCGGCGGAAGGCCGGGGTTTTCAACAGGCCGGAGAACAGCCCGGTTTTCAGCTGCTGATGCTGTGCCACCAGCAGGTTCTCAATCACCGTCATCTCGCGGAACAGACGCACGTGCTGGAAGGTACGCACCACGCCCATGCGGGCAATCTGCTGGCCCGGCAGCCCTTCAAGGTGCTTGTCGCGCAACATGATGGTGCCGCCCGTCGGCTTGTAGAAGCCGGTCAGGCAGTTAAAGACCGTGGTTTTCCCCGCGCCGTTCGGGCCAATCAGGGAGACAATCTCTTTCTTGTGAAGATCCAGTGACACATTGTTGACCGCCAGCAGGCCGCCAAAACGCATCATCAGACCGTTAACGGATAATAATGGCTGACTCATGCCTGCTCTCCTTTCGCTTGCCCGTTCTTCAGCTTCAGCTGTGGACGGGTCATCGGCAGCAAGCCCTGCGGACGCCAGATCATCATCAGCACCATCAAACCACCCAGCATTAACATGCTGTATTCGTTAAAGTCGCGCATCAGCTCGCGCGAAACCACCAGAAGGATGGCCGCGAGGATAACGGCGAACTGCGAGCCCATCCCGCCGAGCACCACAATCGCCAGCACAAAAGCGGATTCGGCAAAGGTGAACGATTCCGGGCTGACGAAGCCCTGACGCGCGGCAAACAGCGTCCCGGCGAAACCGGCAAACGCGGCGCTGATGGTGAACGCGGTCAGCTTGATGCGTGTCGGGTTCAGGCCCAGGGAACGGCAGGCGATCTCATCCTCGCGCAGCGCTTCCCACGCGCGGCCCAGCGGCATGCGCAGCAGGCGGTTAATCACGAACAGGGTGATCACCACCAGCAGCAGCGCTACCAGATAGAGCCAGATCACGCGGTCGGACGGGTCATACTTCACGCCGAAGAAGTTACTGAAGGTATCCCAGCCGCCTTCGCGGGCGGTACGGCTGAACTCCAGACCGAAGAAGGTCGGTTTCGGGATCTGGCTGATGCCGTTCGGGCCGCCGGTCACTTCGGTGTTGTTCAGCAGCAGGATACGGACGATTTCACCGAAGCCTAAGGTCACGATCGCCAGGTAGTCACCGCGCAGGCGCAGCACCGGGAAGCCAAGCAGGAAACCGGCTGCGGCGGAGACCAGCCCCGCCAGCGGCAGACAGGTCCAGAAGCCGAGGCCGTAATAGTGGTTCAGCAGCGCGAAGGTGTAGGCGCCGATGGCGTAGAAGCCGCCGTAGCCAAGCACCAGCAGGCCAGATAGCCCCACCACCACGTTCAGACCAAGACCAAGAATCACGTAGATCATGGTCAGGGTAGCGATATCTACGGTTCCACGAGACACCACGAACGGCCACGCCACGGCGGCTACCAGCAGCGCCACGAGGAACAGCTTCTGCTTAACGGTTGACCCGTCGATGGCCGGCAGAACGAATTTCGGCCCGGAGACGTTTTTCAGCGACTTCTGGAACAGCGGACGCAGCAGCTGGAACAGGAACACGACGGCAGTGCCGATAAACACCCACTGCCAGCGGATGTCGGGGGCGGCGTCCACCACCAGCTTCGTCCCGTCCAGACCTAACTGGACGCCCATAAAGACGCCCGCCAGCACGAAGAACATGGCGGCAGAGAGCAGCGCCATTGCAAAATGCATCGGTTTCATACTTTCTCTACCTCCGGACGGCCCAGAATGCCGGTAGGCATGACCAGCAGAACCAGAATCAGCAGGGCAAACGACACCACGTCTTTATATTCCGTGCTCAGATACGCCGAGGAGAGCGCTTCCGCCACGCCCAGGATCAGGCCGCCGATCATCGCCCCCGGAATACTGCCGATACCGCCCAGAACCGCCGCGGTGAAGGCTTTCATCCCGGCCATAAAGCCGATGTACGGGTTGATCACACCGTAGAACTGGCCGAGCAGCACGCCTGCGACGGCCGCCATCGCGGCGCCAATTACGAAGGTCAGGGCAATCACGCGGTCGGTGTTGATGCCGAGCAGGCTCGCCATCTTCAGGTCTTCTGCGCAGGCGCGGCATGCGCGACCCATACGCGAGTAGCGGATGAACAGCGTCAGGGCGAGCATCGCAATAAAGGTCACGACCCAGATAACCAGCTGCATAGTGGTGATAGAAGCCGAGAAGTTTTCACTGGCCCCCACAATCCACTGGCCGTTAAACAGGCTTGGCAGCGCCACGTCACGCGAGCCTTCGGTGAGGCTGACGTAGTTTTGCAGGAAGATCGACATCCCGATCGCGGAAATCAACGCAATCAGACGCTTGGAGCTGCGCACCGGCCGGTAGGCCACGCGCTCGATGCTCCAGCCGTAGGCGCTGGCAATCACAATCGCGCCAACAAACCCGGCGGCGACCAGCAGCCAGCTGCTGTCGATGCCCATCATCATAAGGGCAGCAATAATCATAAAGGAGACATAGCTACCGATCATGTAGACCTCGCCGTGGGCGAAGTTGATCATGCCGATAATGCCGTAAACCATCGTATAGCCGATGGCGATCAGCGCGTAGGTGCTTCCCAGCGTAACGCCGTTAAACATCTGCTGCAGGAAATAGAGAAACTGCTCGGACATATGCAAACCTTTTTATACCCGCCCGTCAGTCCGGGCGGTGGGATAATTATTTGGCGGCCGAGGATGAACCGTCGGCGTGCCACTTAAAGACACCAAACTCAAATCCCTTCAGATCGCCTTTCTCATCCCAGTTCAGCGGCCCAATCACGGTGTTCGCCCCGTGTGCTTTTAAATCTTTCACCAGATCCAGCGGTTCTTTGCTGCCGGAGCGTTCCAGCGCGGTGGCCAGAGACTGTACGGCGGCGTAGGTGATCCAGACGTACGGACCACTCGGATCTTTCTTCTGCGCCTTGAGCGCATCCACGATAGCCTTGTTGGCCGGATCCTGGTCATAGCGTTTTGGCATCGTCACCAGCATGCCTTCAGCAGAATCCCCGGCGATGTTCGACAGAGAGGCATTGCCCACGCCCTCTGGCCCCATAAACTGGGTCTTCAGACCGGTGGCGCGCGCCTGACGCAGCATCTGCCCCATCTCCGGGTAGTAGCCGCCGTAGTAAACAAAGTCGATATTCTCTTTTTGCAGGCGGGCGATCAGCGCGGAAAAGTCTTTCTCACCGGCGGTAATCCCGTCGAAGAAGACGATGTTTGCGCCGCCTTTTTTCAGGCCGTCCTGAACGGAGCGCGCCAGGCCTTCGCCGTACTGCTGCTTGTCATGAATAATGGCGATACGCTGCGGCTTGACGGTTTCAAGGATGTATTTGGCGGCGGTTGGCCCCTGAGAGGAGTCCAGCCCCGCGGTACGCATGATGTGCTGGTATCCGCGCTGGGTCAGCTCAGGGTTAGTGGCGCCAGGGGTGATCATCAGAATGCCTTCGTCTTCGTAGATATCAGACGCGGGCTGGGTGGACGACGAGCACAGGTGGCCGATCACATACTGGATGCCGTCGTTAACGATTTTGTTGGCGACCGCGACGGCCTGTTTCGGATCGCAGGCGTCGTCATATTCTACGCCCACCAGCTTGTCGCCTTTGATGCCGCCCTTAGCGTTGATGTCTTTGATGGCCTGGCGCGCACCGTTGAACTCCATATCACCCCACTGGGCAACAGGGCCGGACATCGCGCCCACTACCGCAACTTTAATGTCCTCCGCCATGGCGGCATGCGAGATCGACAGTGCGACCATCCCCGCGATTAACGTCTTCGCGTTCCTTTTCATCTCTGAATCCCCATTCGTGATGTCGTGTTTATATTTTGTTTTATTATGGTTAAAAAGCATTCTGTACTTTTAATGAACAACGCTATTTTTACCAGTGCCTTTAATGGTTTAGCGCAGGTTTTTGTCAAAAACCAGACTAAAATCTCTATTTTTCAGGCGATTAAGCAAAGATAATATTCTGAAATCAGGCAGAGATAAACAAATAAAAGTGCAGTTTGCAGCATAAAATAACGGTACAAAGCGCCGAATAAATCACTACCATTCAGGTTAAAATTCTGCTTATTTTTCGATCCATGTGTTTTCAAACTGCCCATCGCGTTGCCAAAAAACTAATCACCTGGTTAATGAGAATAAAAAGAGGAAGCCGCTGAGTGAATAAATTGAGTACACTGCCTCTACTCAATTTGATTTGGACAAGTAGCTAATGAAACTGACTATCGTGCGTCTGGTGACCTTTAGCGACCAGGATCATATCGACCTGGGCAAGATCTGGCCGGAATATTCCCCTTCGTCGCTGCGCGTTGATGAGACCCACCGCATTTATGCCGCGCGTTTTAACGAGCGCCTGCTGGCTGCGGTTCGCGTCACCCTGAGCGGTACAGAAGGAGCGCTGGACTCACTGCGCGTTCGTGACGTCACCCGTCGTCGCGGCGTGGGACAGTATTTAATTGAAGAAGTGATCCGCGAAAACCCAAGCGTGACCTCATGGTGGATGGCCGACGTGGGCGTAGAAGACCGCGGCGTGATGGCAGCGTTTATGCAGGCGTTAGGCTTTACGGCACAGGAAAGCGGGTGGGAGAAGCGCTAAAAGAAAGCCGGGTGGCGGCTGCGCCTTACCCGGCCTACATTCTCCACTGTATTTTCCCAAGCATTTCGTGTTGCAGGAAGGCGGCAAGTTATGAAATCCCCGGGAGCTTACATAAGTAAGTGACCGGGGTTGAATAACGCAGCCAACGCACCTGCGGCGCGAAAGGAGACGGGAAAATTATTTTGCGTCTGTCGCCGTGCCATTGGCATGCCAGTCAAACACGCCGAACTCGAAGCCCTTCAGGTCGCCCTTCGCGTCCCAGGAGAGTGGTCCCATAACGGTCTGAACCGTATTCGCTTTAAGCCAGGTGGCAATTTCAGCCGGATCGGCTGACTGGTTCAGGCCTGCCTGCAGAGACTGCAGCGCCGCGTAGGTGGTCCAGACGAAAGCGCCGCTTGGATCCTGTTTCTTCGCCTTGATGGCATCTACGATAGGTTTGTTCGCAGGGACCTGGTCGTAGTTCTTCGGTTTGGTCACCAGCAGGCCTTCGGCTGATTCACCCGCGATGTTAGACAGAGAAACGTTCGCCACGCCTTCCGGGCCCATAAACTGGGTTTTCAGGCCAGCAGCGCGCGCCTGACGCAGGATCTGGCCCATTTCCGGATGGTAGCCGCCGTAGTATACGAAGTCGATATTCTCTTTCTTCAGACGCGCCACCAGGGTGGAAAAGTCTTTCTCACCGGCGGTGATCCCGTCGAAGAACACCACGTCGGCATTGGCTTTCTTGAGGTTGTCCTGTACTGAACGCGCCAGACCTTCACCGTACTGCTGCTTGTCATGAACGATAGCAATGCGCTTCGGCTTCACTTTTTCAACGATGTATTTCGCCGCGGTTGGGCCCTGGTCAGAGTCCAGACCGGTGGTGCGCAGGGTCAGCTTGTATCCACGCGCAGTCAGCTCCGGTGCGGTCGCTGCCGGGGTGATCATCAGAATACCTTCGTCTTCGTAGATGTCAGACGCGGGCTGAGTAGAGGAAGAGCACAGGTGACCGATAACGTATTTGATCCCGTCGTTCACCACTTTGTTCGCGACCGCGACCGCTTGTTTCGGGTCACAGGCATCATCATATTTTACGATCTGCAGTTTTTCGCCTTTGATACCGCCCTTAGCATTAATGTCTGCAACCGCCTGTTCAGCGCCGGTAAATTCCTGGTCGCCGTACTGTGCTACCGGACCGGACATCGCGCCAACCACAGCCACCTTGATGTCTGCCTGTGCCATGGTGCTGAATGCCAACGCGATACATCCTGCCAGTAACGCTTTACCCTTCATGTTCATCCTGAGATTCCCCATTATTATGGTTATTACGATTGTTGTGATGTTGTTGTGCAGCGCTTTATGTCAGTTATAGGTGTGCTGTCCGCGCTTTTTCAGCATACTCTGCTAAAACATACCCGATTTTTATGATTTTGGAATAGCTAATTTGAAATGAATATATGATAAGCCCGGCAGGATTTACCGCCGGGCATGTGGCTTTAACGTGTCAGCGACGCGGAGATAATGTCCAGCGCTTTACGGAACTGCGCTTCAGGGATAGTCAGCGGATAGAGGAAACGAATGACGTTGCCGTAGACGCCGCAGCTCAGAAGAAGCAGCCCTTCCTGCAACGCGCGCTCCTGCACCTCACGGGTAAATTCCGGCGAAGGCTGACCCGTTTGCGGGTCGTTAAACTCTACCGCCACCATCGAGCCCTGCCCGCGAATGTCAGCGATATACGGGCAGTGTTCCTTGGCTTTGTTGAGCACTTCCACCAGGTGATGGCCGAGATGCGCCGAGCGCGTGCAGAGATCTTCCTCGTCAATCACGTCCAGCACCGCGTGCGCTGCGGCAATCGCCAGCGGATTGCCCGCGTAGGTGCCGCCCAGCCCGCCCGGCGCAGGCGCGTCCATCACGTCGGCACGGCCCGATACCGCCGAGAGCGGCATCCCGCCCGCCAGGCTTTTTGCCATGGTGATCAGGTCCGGCTTCACGCAGTGGTGTTCCATCGAGAAAAGCTTGCCGGTGCGGGCGAAGCCGCTTTGCACCTCGTCAGCAATCAGCAAAATACCGTGGGTATCGCACAGGGCGCGAAGAGCCTGCATAAAATCAGCAGGCGCAATGTTGAAACCGCCCTCTCCCTGAACCGGTTCGAGAATAATCGCCGCGACCTGGTCAGGAGCAATATCCGCTTTAAAGATACGTTCCAGGCTTTTTAACGCCTCAGCGGTGCTGACGCCGTGCAGGTCATTCGGATACTGCGCGTGGTAAACCGAGCCGGGGAAGGGTCCGAAGCCGAGCTTGTACGGCGCAACTTTGCCGGTCAGCGCCATGGTCATAAAGGTGCGGCCGTGGAACGCGCCGCCGAAGGTGATAAGGCCAGGACGTTTGGTATAGGCGCGCGCAATTTTGACCGCGTTTTCGACCGCCTCAGCCCCCGTCGAGAAGAACGCCGTTTTGGCAGGACCTTCTACGGGCACGCGTGCGTTGATACGCTCGGCAAGCGCCACGTAGCCTTCGTACGGCACAATCTGGTAGGCCGTGTGGGTAAACGCGTGGAGTTGTTTTTCGATGGCGGAAATGACTTTGGGATGGCGATGGCCGGTATTCAGCACCGCGATCCCAGCGGCGAAGTCGATATACTCATTGCCTTCCACGTCCCACACCGTGGCGTTTTCGGCTTTATCGGCATAGAAGTTACACATCACGCCGATGCCACGCGGCGTCGCCTGTAAACGCCGGTCGATCAGTTCGTTATTTTTCACCCTGTCCCCCCTGAGAAAGTCGCCTGCTTAGCGCATCAGTAAGTGTTTGCCAGGGGGAGGAAATTAGCCAGAGCGGGCGCTAAAAAAACAAAACCCCCGAATTTGCATTCGAGGGTTCTCGGTGTACTTCGCGAAAATTACGCTTCGATAGCGGCGCGAAGTTTTTTCATGGCGTTCTTTTCAAGCTGACGCACACGTTCTGCAGAGACGCCGTAGCGGTCGGCCAGCTCCTGCAGCGTGGACTTGTTGTCTTCGTCCAGCCAGCGGGCGCGGATAATATCCTGGCTACGTTCGTCGAGGCCTTCCATCGCATGGGTCAGCTTGTTCGCAGCCTGATCTTCCCAGTTGTCCTCTTCGATGCCGTCAGCAAAATTAGAGGTTTTATCCTGCAGATACAGAACCGGCGCCATTGGCTGGCTGTCGGAGGCGTCATCGTCGGAGGACATATCAAAGGTCATGTCCTGCGCGGCCATACGGGATTCCATCTCACGCACGTCTTTGCTGGATACGCCCAGCTCGCGCGCCACCATTTCCACTTCGTCCTGATTGAACCAGCCCAGACGCTGCTTGGTTTTACGCAGGTTGAAGAACAGTTTACGTTGCGCTTTTGTCGTGGCGACTTTCACGATACGCCAGTTGCGCAGCACGTATTCATGAATTTCTGCCTTGATCCAGTGTACGGCGAAGGAGACGAGTCGCACACCCACTTCCGGGTTGAAGCGACGCACAGCCTTCATCAGGCCGATGTTACCTTCCTGAATCAAGTCCGCCTGCGGCAGGCCATAGCCCGCATAATTACGAGCAATGTGAACAACAAAGCGCAGGTGAGACAGAATCAGCTTTTTCGCTGCTTCCAGATCGCCCTGGTAATGCAGCTTTTCAGCAAGCTCCTTTTCTTCCTCGGCCGTTAACATCGGCCAGGTGTTCGCAGCCCGGATATAAGATTCCAGGTTACCAACAGGGGCTAAAGCTAAAGTTTGCATTTCTTTGGTCATTCATTCCTCTCAGTATTTCTTCTGGTCCAGGCTGTCCCCGTCAGGCAACAACCATGCCAAAGCGTTTGAGCAACGAGATTAGCATTCACTCTTTTATCAGACAGTGATTTTATCCACAAGTTCCAGGTGCAACGGTGAATAAATTACGCACAAAATGTGACATGGAGATGATAACAGGGGAAGAGACAACAGGGACGCTTTCCCTGCAGAGCGAACATCTCGGTGCAGGGAAAGATTATATCACGCTTTTATTAGTCGGGAGTAAAGTGACGTAAATGTTGAACGGTTGCCAGCCACGCTGCCACCCACCCAATCATCGAACACACCAGCAGCAGTAACAGGCACTCATCGAACCCTAAGCCACTGATATCAAACTTCGTTCCGAAAACCTGCGCCACTTCAGTCACGGCAGAGGAAAGCCGCATCACCAAAATTTCTGACAATATCAGTGAAAGAAATGCGCCGGAAAAACCGAGCAGTGCGCCGCCGTAAAGGAACGGACGGAGGATGAAACCATCCGTCGCACCAATCAGTTTCTGCACGTTGATGGTATCGCGACGGGCGAAAATGCTCAGGCGCACGCTGTTGCCGATGACGAGGAAGACCGCCGCCACCATCAGCACGCCAATCATCGCCGCGACGCGGCCTACCAGCCCGGTGAGAGCAGAAAGGCGCGCAAACCAGCTGTCATCCATGCGCACTTCATCAATGCCCTTAATGCGCGTGATGCGATCGCGCAGGGTGTTAAGCGACTCGGTCCCCTGGAAATCCAGCTTCGGGATTACCACCGCCACGGCGGGCAGCGGGTTCTCTTCGAGCATATCCAGCGCGCCGCCAAAGCCAGACCAGTTACGAAACTCGCCCAGCGCGTCTTCACGTGAGAGATAGTTGACCTTCTCTACGCCCTGCTCGGCCTGAATTTGCCCAACCACTTGGGCAGCCGCGTTATCGTCGAGCGCTTTATCCAGATAGACCGTGATCTGCGGGGACGGATAATACTGTGAGGCCGCCTGGTTGACGTTTTTATAGACCATATAGCAGACGCTCGGCAGCGTGAGGGAGATGGCAATCACCATCACCGTCAGGAACGTCGCCAGCGGTTTGCTTTTCAGGTCCTGCAGCGCGCCGTGGAACGCGTAGCGCACCTGCTCGTTAAAGACGTTGGTTTTACGGGAGGCCGGTTTTGGCGCGGCCTTCTGGCGCTTCGGCGCATTACGATTGCCGTCACCCCCGCCCTGCGGCTTACGGAAACGGTCAAACCGGTTCCCGAACTGCCGAATCTGGTTTATTGCATCACGCTTATTCACCGTGGCCTCCGTGCAAATGACCGTCGCTCAGGGTCAGCATGCGGTACGAACGACGGGAAATCAGCCCGATGTCGTGCGTTGCCATCAATACGGTAACCCCTACGCGGTTAAATTCCTCAAACAGACGCAAAATCCCTTCTGACAGAGCATCGTCCAGGTTACCGGTCGGTTCATCCGCCAGCAGCACCGCAGGCTTGTTCACCACCGCGCGGGCGATACCCACGCGCTGCTGTTCACCGCCGGAGAGCTGGATCGGGAAGTTCTTCGCTTTGTCCAGTAGCCCGACCTTATCCAGCGCCGCAGAGACGCGGCGGCGGATATCGTCATAGCTGGCGCCGGCAATAATCAGCGGAATGGCCACGTTATCGAAAACGGTGCGATCCATCAGCAGATGGTGATCCTGGAAAATCATGCCGATCTGGCGACGCAGGAACGGCACCTCACGGTTTTTCAGGCGGCTGATCTCATGGCCGCTGAAAAAGATCTTCCCGGCGCTTGGGCGCTCGATCCCACAGATAAGCTTGAGCAGGGTACTTTTCCCCGCGCCGGAATGGCCGGTCAGGAATGCCATCTCGCCTGGCTGCAGGTGGAATGTGACCCCCTGCAGCGCTTGTCTCCCACCGAGATAGGCCTTGCTGACGTGTTCAAAGCGAATCATTGTTAGTCCTCTCGGGCAAATAATGCCTCAATAAAGTCGTCCGCCTTAAACGGACGTAAATCCTCAATACGCTCGCCCACACCGATGTAACGGATAGGAATGCCGAACTGGTCAGCCACGGAAAAAATCACCCCGCCTTTCGCGGTGCCGTCCAGTTTGGTCAGCGTGATCCCCGTCAGTCCTACCGCTTCATGGAACAGCTTCGCCTGGCTGATGGCGTTCTGTCCGGTGCTGGCATCAATGGTCAGCATAATTTCATGCGGTGCGTCTTCGTCCAGCTTCTTCATGACGCGAACGATTTTCTTCAATTCTTCCATCAGGTGCGATTTGTTCTGCAAACGCCCTGCGGTATCGGCAATCAGCACGTCCACGTTGCGCGCCTTCGCCGCCTGGATAGCGTCAAAGATCACGGACGCGGAATCCGCGCCGGTATGCTGGGCAATCACCGGAATGTTGTTGCGCTGGCCCCACACCTGCAGCTGCTCAACCGCCGCTGCACGGAAGGTATCGCCCGCCGCCAGCATCACCGATTTGCCCTGCTGCTCGAACTGGCGCGCCAGCTTGCCGATGGTGGTGGTTTTACCCACGCCGTTCACGCCGACCATCAGAATAACAAATGGCGTTTTGCCTTCAATATTAAGCGGTTCGTCAACTTTTGCGAGAATTTCACCCATCTCGTCTTTCAGCAGACCGTACAGCGCTTCGGCGTCGCGCAGCTGTTTGCGGCTCGCCCCTTCGGTCAGATTGGCGATGATCTTACGGGTAGTTTCTACCCCAACGTCAGCAATCAGCAGTTGTTCTTCCAGCTCTTCAAACAGATCGTCGTCGATCTTCTTGCCGCGGAACAGACTGATAAATCCGGAACCTAAGTTTTCTTTGGTTTTAAGCAGGCTGCGCTTCAGGCGCGCGAAGAAACCTTCTTTGGTCGGTTTTTCCTGCTCCTGAACGATCTCGTCTTCGGCCTGCTCTTCTACCGGCACAACGATGACCGCTTCTTCAGCTGCCTCCGCCGCCAGCGCCTGGGCTTCCAGCTCGTCGTCGGTCAGCTCTGGCTCAAGCGCCGCTTCTTCTTCCACCGCCTCAACGATTTCAACGGTTTCCGCTTCGGCCTGCCACTCTTCGGCAGACACCGCTTCGTCTTTGACCTCTTCCGGCAGCGGAAGCTCTTCGTGTTCGATAGCGGCCTGTGGCGCTTCGGTAACGGCTTCGACGACAACCGGTTCTGGCATCTCGTTCTCCTGAACCTGTTCAGTGACTTCAATCACCTCTTGTGCAAAGGATTCAATTTCTTCTTTGCTGTGCGCCGTTTCTTCCGCTTCGACAACCGCGGCGGTTTCTACAGGCGTTTCAGGCTGCGACTGCTCTTCAACGGCTTGTTGCTCTTCGGTTTTCTGTTCTGTTTCTTGCTCTTTTTCACCGAAGCCCAGCCAGGAAAAGAAGCCACGTTTTTTTTGTTTTGCCATCTGCGACTACACTCCTCGCGGCGCTATATACATGGAAGCTAAAAAAATGATGAAATAGTCTAACACTTTACTTAATTGACATCACCGCCCGCAATCGCAGGCCAATTGTTAACAGAGCTTTCCTGAGATGAAGAAACCCAACCGCGCCCCGGCCGGTCAAATTCGTATTATCGGCGGTCAGTGGCGAGGCCGGAAATTACCGGTGCCGGACAGCCCCGGTTTACGCCCAACTACCGACCGCGTGCGCGAGACGCTGTTTAACTGGCTGGCTCCGTCTATGGTAGACGCCCACTGCCTGGACTGCTTCGCAGGAAGCGGCGCCCTCGGGCTGGAAGCGCTGTCGCGCTATGCCGCCAGCGCCACGCTGCTGGAGATGGAGCGCGGCGTTGCGCAGACGCTACAGCAAAATCTGGCGACGCTGAAGGCGAGCAACGCCAAAGTGGTGAACACCAACACGCTGAGCTTCCTCGCGCAAAAGGGCACGCCGCATAACGTGGTGTTTGTCGACCCGCCGTTCCGCAAGGGGCTGCTGGAGGAGACGTTATCCCTGCTGGAGCAAAACGGCTGGTTGGCGGATGACGCGCTAATTTATGTTGAAAGCGAAGTGGAAAACGGTTTACCGCCGGTTCCCGCCCACTGGGATCTGCACCGTGAAAAAGTGGCAGGTCAGGTTGCTTATCGTCTTTATCACCGTCAGGCACAAGGAGGATTCGATGCCGGTACTGATTAACCTGGGACGCTTGCTGATGCTGGGCGTCTGGGCGTTCTTGATTCTGAATCTGGTGCACCCGTTCCCGCGCCCGATGAACATTTTCGTTAACGTGGCGCTGATTTTCACGTCGTTTATGCATGCCCTTCAGATGGTGATGCTGAAAAACGGCCTGCCGAAAGACGGCCCGCAGATGACGGGCTGGCAGCAGCTGCGCGTCTTTATTTTCGGCGTGTTTGAGCTGCTGGTGTGGATGAAGAAGTTTAAGGCGCAGGTGAAGAAGTAAGGTGCGGCCTGATGCCCTCACCCTAACCCTCTCCCACAGGGAGAGGGAAACGATCGCGCATTACTCAGCCCTAAAATCTTCAAACCGCGACCCTTTGTAACTCAGCGTTCCTTTCTCTCCCACCGTCAGCTGGTGGTACTGTTGCGCCTCCAGGCGGAAGGTCATCTCAAGGCCGCCCGTTTCCGGCTTAAAGCTCGCTTCATAGCGCATTGTTGTGCCCGCAGGCGTCACCTGCTGCTGGCGCGAGCGGCGGTCGTTGAGCGGTTTTTCGCGTTTGTTCGTCACCACCACGCGCTTTTGCATCAGCGGTGCGGCATCGTTATCCGCCTTCTCGCGGCGCTGCTGCACGAAACGAAACGAGGCGGCAATGACGATAATCGCCACCACGATAATGAAAAAAAGCGGCATCTTGCTCATTGAAAAATCCCATCAGATTATGCGGAATTCAGGATACCTTGCCTTCCCTACCATTGCCAAACGCCCGCCCGCGTCACTACACTGGATCAGAAACTGATTATTCAGGCTTAACAGATACAGGGAGTTAATATGCTTTGGTCATTTATCGCTGTCTGTTTTTCCGCATGGCTTTATGTCGATGCGTCGTACCGTGGTCCCACCTGGCAGCGCTGGTTGTTTAAACCGGTCACGCTGTTGCTCCTGCTGCTGCTGGCCTGGCAAGCGCCAATGTTTAACGCCGTCAGCTATCTGGTGCTCGCCGGGCTGTGCGCCTCTCTGATTGGCGATGCCCTGACCCTGCTGCCGCGCCAGCGCCTGCTGTATGCCGTAGGGGCATTTTTCCTGTCGCATCTGCTGTATACCATCTACTTCGCCAGCCAGATGACGCTCTCTTTCTTCTGGCCGCTGCCGCTGGTCCTGCTGGTGATTGGCGCCCTGCTGATCGCGGTGATCTGGTCGCGTCTGGAAGAGATGCGTTTGCCGGTTTGTACGTTTATCGCCATGACGCTGGTAATGGTATGGCTGGCAGGTGAACTGTGGTTCTTCCGTCCGACCGCTCCGGCGATGTCAGCGTTCTTCGGCGCCGCACTGCTGCTGATCGGTAACGTCGTCTGGCTGGGCAGCCACTATCGCCGCCGCTTCCGGGCGGATAACGCGATTGCCGCCGCCTGTTACTTTGCCGGGCATTTCCTGATTGTGCGTTCGCTGTATATCTAAATAGCGCTTGACTCTGGAGTCGACTCCAGAGTGTATGCTGCGGTTAATGAGAAAATTATCATTGCCGGAGACTGCCATGTCGACTCCAGAAATACCTAAAAAAGTTCCTCAATTCTCGGCGCTTAAGCTCAGCCCGGTTCCGTCGAAAGACGACTGCTGCTGCGAAGGCGCGTGCGAAACGCAAACTCAACCCCTTCCTGAAAGCGGCAACCGCTACAGCTGGGTCGTCAACGGCATGGACTGCGCCGCCTGCGCGCGCAAAGTGGAAAACGCCGTCAAACAGGTGCCGGGCGTGAGTCACGTTCAGGTGCTGTTCGCCACCGAAAAGCTGCTGGTTAGCGCCGATAACGACGTCAGCAAGCAGGTTGAAGCCGCCGTCAGCAAGGCGGGCTATACCCTGCGCAGCGAAACGGCGCCCGTTGAAAAAGTCTCCTCCCTGAAAGAAAACCTGCCGCTCATTACCCTCATCATCATGATGTTCCTGAGCTGGGGTCTGGAGCATATTAACCACCCGTTCGGCAATCTGGCGTTTATCGCCACCACCCTGGTCGGTCTGTTCCCGATTGCCCGTCAGGCGCTGCGCCTGATGAAAAGCGGCAGCTGGTTTGCCATCGAAACGCTGATGAGCGTGGCGGCCATCGGCGCGCTGTTCATTGGCGCGACGGCAGAAGCGGCGATGGTGCTGCTGCTGTTCTTAATCGGCGAACGTCTTGAGGGCTGGGCGGCGAGCCGGGCGCGTAAAGGGGTCAGCGCGCTGATGGCGCTGAAGCCGGAAACAGCCATTCGCGTGGTAAACGGTACGCGTGAAACGGTCGCCATCACTACGCTGCGTCCGGGCGACGTGATAGAAGTCGCGGCAGGCGGACGCCTGCCTGCAGACGGCGCGCTGCTTACCGCCACCGCAAGCTTTGATGAAAGCGCCCTGACCGGGGAATCCATTCCGGTAGAGCGTGCCGCGGGTGAAAAAGTGCCTGCAGGCGCCACCAGCGTCGACCGTCTGGTACAGCTCACCGTGCTTTCCGAGCCGGGTGACAGCGCCATCGACCGTATCCTGAAGCTGATTGAAGAGGCTGAGGAGCGCCGCGCGCCGGTCGAACGCTTTATCGATCGCTTCAGCCGGATCTACACGCCCGCCATTATGCTGGTTGCCCTGCTGGTCACCGTCGTCCCACCGCTGTTCTTTGGCGCGCCGTGGGAGGGCTGGATTTATAAAGGGCTGACGCTGCTTCTGATCGGCTGCCCATGCGCGCTGGTGATTTCCACCCCGGCGGCGATTACGTCCGGGCTGGCGGCTGCGGCGCGTCGCGGGGCGCTGATTAAGGGCGGCGCGGCACTGGAGCAGCTCAGCCAGGTCCAGCATATCGCCTTTGATAAAACCGGTACGCTGACCGTGGGCAAGCCGCAGGTGACCGGCGTGTATCCGCAGGATATCAGTGAGGATGAACTGCTGACCCTGGCCGCCGCCGTTGAACAGGGCTCCACCCACCCGCTGGCGCAGGCGATTGTGCGTGAAGCGCAGTCGCGCGGACTAAACATACCTCCGGCAACCGCCCAGCGGGCGCTGGTAGGGTCAGGGATTGAGGCCACCGTTGACGGTAAAAAGGTGCTGATTGTCGCGGCTGGCAAGTCTTCTACTCCAGAGGTGGAGACGTTAGAACAGACCGGACAGACGGTCGTGACCGTCATGCAGGACGGTACCGCAAAAGGAATGCTGGCGCTACGCGACACCCTGCGCGATGACGCAAAAGAAGCCGTGGCGGCGCTGCGTCAGCTGGGCGTGAAGGGCGTGATTCTCACCGGTGATAACCCTCGCGCGGCGGCAGCGATTGCCGGTGAGCTAGGGCTGGCGTTTAAAGCCGGATTGCTGCCTGCGGATAAGGTCAGCGCGGTGACGGAGCTGAACGATCAGGCGCCGCTGGCGATGGTCGGTGACGGGATTAACGATGCCCCGGCGATGAAAGCGTCCACCATTGGTATTGCGATGGGTAGCGGTACTGACGTGGCGCTGGAGACCGCCGACGCGGCGCTGACCCACAACCGCCTGACCGGGCTGGCCCAGATGATCGATCTTGCGCGCGCGACGCGGGCCAATATCCGTCAGAACATCGGCATCGCGCTCGGGCTGAAGGGGATTTTCCTGGTGACGACCCTGCTCGGCATGACCGGACTGTGGCTGGCGGTGCTGGCGGATACCGGGGCAACGGTGCTGGTGACGGCGAACGCGCTTCGGCTGCTGCGCCGCCGGTAAAAAAACGCCCGGTGGCGCTAACGCTTACCGGGCCTATATGTCCCGCCAGATCGCAGGTCGGGTAAGGCGAAGCCGCCACCCGACTTTTTTATAAGAAATAGCTCATCGCCAGGCCTAAAAACAGCACCAGACCGACGTAGTTATTGTTCATAAACGCCTTGAAGCAGGCGTCACGTTCACGCTTCGCAATCAGCTTCTGCTGATAAGCAAACAGCAGCCCCGCCACCAGCACTGACCAGTAAAACTCCCAGTTCAGCCCGTTCAGGCGGCCAATCGCCACCATCAGCGCCAATACCGCGACCTGCAGGATACCGATTATCAGCTTGTCGTGACGACCAAAGAGGATGGCGGTGGATTTGATGCCGATTTTCAGGTCATCGTCGCGGTCTACCATTGCATATTGCGTGTCGTAAGCCACCGCCCAGAGAATGTTCGCCAGGAACATCAGCCAGCAGCTGAGCGGTAAGGACTCACTAACCGCCGCAAACGCCATCGGAATCGACCAGCCAAACGCCGCGCCCAGCACCACCTGTGGCAAGTGGGTATAGCGCTTCATAAACGGATAAACCCAGGCCAACGCCAGCGCCGCAACGGAAAGCAAAATGGTCATGGTGTTCAGGGTTAACACCAGCAGGAAAGAGAGCAGCACCAGAACAATAAACAGCACGCGGGCTTCTTTCCCGGTGACCTGCCCGCTGGGTAACGGACGACCGGCAGTACGCTTAACATGACCGTCGAATTTACGATCGGCATAGTCATTCACCACGCAGCCCGCCGCGCGCATCAGCCAGACGCCGGCAACGAACACGCCCAGGATCCACAGCGGCGGCACGCCCGGCGTGGCAAGCCACAGCGCCCAGAGGGTCGGCCACAGCAGCAGCAACGCGCCAATGGGTTTATCGGTACGCATTAAGCGGTGATACGCCAACAGCTTATTCTGCGTCAGGCTCCACTCCATTTTTTCTTCCTCTTAGTACAACGGTGATGCCGGTAAAAAAAGCTCCGTCAGTATTAACGGTTTACCGCTCAGGCGAAGGCGGGAACGACGCCCCCACAGTTCAGCATCACGACCAATCTCAATAAAATCACGGGTAAGCTCAGACGAGGTGAAAAGGTAACGCCCCAGAGGCGTTTTCCCCAGACGTTGCAGCGCCAGCTCTGGCCCGGAAAGGGTGGACTCGGGCACTACCGTCCGTCCGGCAAGCCACGGCTCGCCATCGGCACAGAGCAAAATTTCGCGCAGCCAGTAACGTGGCTCGTGCGGCAGCAGCGGCAGCTCGTTGGCGATCTCATCGCCAGAGACAAACCCTTCCTGAATCAGGGTCACCGTGACCGTTTTACCCTGCTGCTCAAAACGTTTCGTCATGGAATCTTCCAGCAGCAACCAGTCCAGCTGCTGCGAATCAAGCGCAGGTATTTGGTCGAAATAGCGCAGCGCACGCAGTTGCGTTAGCGCAGGGTGTGACATGCCAGACTCTCCGATACATAACGTAATGGCATTGTATCGCAGAAACACGGATTGAGGGGGGCCAAACGTTATTTAACGATCACGATCGCAACATGGGCGCAACAGCCTGGCCGATACGAAAAAAAGTGCGCCCACTCAGGCGCACCAAACTACTAACAAATCAGCACTGTGGGGAAACGGTTACCCCTTGCCTTTTACACTGCTGATAAAGGTGGAACGGGCAGTGGTTGAACCTAAACGTTCGGCTTCATCAAGCAGCTTCAGCGCTTTATCGACATCGCCGCGCTTCACCGCCTGCTTAATGGCGTTGTTGAAGTACTCTTCGGTGTCGTTCAGTACCGGCTCGGCTTTCTTCGCCGGGGCAGGCGCTGCAGTCGCTACCGGTGCGGCTGCCGTGGCAGCGGGTGCGGTATAGGCAGGTGCAGGTGTGTTGCCTACGGTGACAGGGCCGGTACCGGAGGAGCCAAACAGCGGTCCGACCAGGACGCTGGACGCACTGTTGGTCGACACTTTCAGCTTCACAAGGCCGTCGGTGGTGTGGCGGGCGATCGGGTCCGGGATATCCGGCACGGCGTTACCTACGCCTTTGGCATAGGCCTTAGCGGGATCAAGCAGCGTGGTGGTTTGCTGCAAATCTTTTTCCGTGGTGAAGACGAGTACATAAATTTTCTGCTGACCCAGCGCAGGCGTCAGTCGCATTACCCCTTCGAGGCGGTCTGCGCTCATGACACCGGGTTCCTGATAGGTAAAGTATTCGCTCGGGAAGAACGCAGAAGGCGTCATGTTCTGGTCAAGAATCAGCACGTTAGGTGCAAAGACGCTGGTCTGCTTATTAACTTCACTTGTGAGCGTCAACGTCAGTTCGCCAATGTTTGCAGGCACACTGTATGCAACCACCGGACCACTGATGCCCGGAACATTAAGCGGCTGTCCACCCGTCGAGAGCTGGGTCGTTTGGACTTTAGATTGATCGACAGGCGTCCAGACCAGCTGCTGTAACGCAGCGGCCGGAATGGCCGGTGCGGATGTTGTGTTTTGCGGAACGAAATTCACATTAGCGAGCGTTACTGCTGGCGCGCTTGCCAGCAGCCCTGCGGATAAACAAAGAGCAAGGAGAGTTTTGTTCATTTTCATTGTTATCACCTCAAAATGCACAGGTCAGCGGTAGCCAGGCAATAGCGCGCCGTCCTAAGGATTGAGGGGCTTGCGCCCCTCAGTTAGGTCATTACGTCAGGTTAAGACGGCATTACCACCAGATTTCCATCTGGGCGCCGAAGGACCACTCGTCGTTGTCGCCGCGACCGAAGGAACCACCGTTAAAGCCATCTTTGACTGCTTTACCAAAGTTCGCGTTGTTGGAAGGGTTACCGGTGTAGTCGTAGCCCCATTTTTCATCCCACTTGGCATAGGTTGCGAAGACGCGGATTGCTGGACGTGACCAGATGCTGTCACCTGCCTGCCACTGTTGCGCCAGGGTGATTTTGTATTGGTTGTTGGTTTCGCCAGTTTCCTGGGATTTGACGTTGTCGTAGCCCACTTCCAGCAAGGTGCTCATGATTGGCGTCCATTTGAACATTGGACGAACGCCCACGGTCCACCACTTGGTGCCGTTGTTATTATCCCAGTCGATATCCTGATACATACCAACGTACATCAGGTCCCAACGATCGCCCAAAGAGATTGCACCATGATCCAGGATGCGCAGCAGGCTACCGTTATTGTTGATGTCATAGGCAAAATGTGAGTTAGGATCGATACCTACACCAGAACCTTGAGACAGGCCTTTACCCTGAGAAGTCATTGAATCGGTGGCATACTGAACCACAAATTTGTTATAGCCCTTCAGCATGCTCTGGGTATGTTCGGCAGTGAACATCCAACCATCTTTAGACGCGCCATCAACCAAGCGATAATCATCACGTGGGTTAGCACGACCGTAGTCAACGCCCAGTTCCAGCGTACCACCTGGGTTGATTTCCATCTGAGCTAAACGAACATCGAAAACATCGTTCGCCGTTTTTTGGTTGTAATCATAAATGCTATCGCTACCAAAGGTAGCAGAGCCGCCTGTTTCAGTGGAGCGTGTCGCGGCTAAAGACAGTTTACCGAAACCTAGATCGATGTTTTCAAGACCTGCACCAGGCCCTGAAATATCCCAGTAGTAGAAGTCGATCATGTGGACGTCATGACGCTGATAGAAGCGCTTACCGGCCCAGATAGTAGAACCTGGCAACCATTCAATCAGGTTTTTACCCTGCACGTTTGCTTCACGGAACGCCGGGCTGGTGGCTTCCCAGTCGTTTTCCTGGTTAACTGAATAAGCTACGTTGGTGTCAAAATAGAAGCTTTTATCGCCCTCTTTCCACACTTCCTGACCCAGTTTCAGTTCCGCATAGGTTTCACATTCGTTACCCAGACGGTATTTACTTTGAGCACCGGTTGCCTGGAAGCATTGTTGTTGACCACCACTACCCGTCCAGCCGATACCGGAACGAGCATAACCATGGAAATCCACGGCCAGTGCCTGAGCAGACATTACGCCCGCTGCGACGGCAACTGCCAGAGGAAGTTTGCGCAGAGTAATCATCATTCTATCTCCTGAGATCATTGCTTTTCTTTGAACACTTCACCTGTCGGTTTCGTGTCTTCTTTTGGGATTGCTTAAACGCCTGGCTCTTTATGCAACCGACGACATGCAGTGCCATCCTCACGGAACAGATGGCAACGCTCTGGCGGCAAGCCGATAGCGAATGTGGCACCCTCTTCTACCAACACCACGTCGTTCTGGCGGTAGACCAGGTTCTGACGGATGGCGGGGATCTGGATATGAATCTGTGTTTCGTGACCAAGCTGTTCGACGACCTGAACGTCACCTTCCAGGGTCACATCAGCGATGTGGCTCGGCAGCAGATGCTCAGGACGAATACCGAGGGACATGTTTGCCCCGACCTGTACGTTAGCGCTGTCGACCGGCAGCCAGACCTGCTGGCGGTTTGGCAGCTCCACCTGTACCTGTTCAATGGCTGTCGCGGTCACTTTGACGGGCAGGAAGTTCATCTTTGGCGAGCCAATGAAGCCCGCAACAAAGCGGTCTGCCGGGTAGTGATACAGCTCCAGCGGTTTGCCCACCTGCGCCACACGACCGGCATCCAGCACCACGATTTTGTCGGCGAGGGTCATCGCTTCGACCTGATCGTGGGTGACGTAAATCATCGTGCGGCCAAGACGCTTGTGCAGACGGGAGATTTCGATACGCATCTGGACGCGCAGGGCGGCATCCAGGTTGGAAAGCGGTTCATCGAGCAGGAAGACGCGCGGCTCGGCGACCAGGGTACGGCCAATCGCCACGCGCTGACGCTGACCGCCGGAAAGCGCTTTCGGCTTACGCTCCAGCAGGTGCGCCAGCTGTAATACTTCAGCTACCTGCGTCACGCGCTGGTTAATGACCTCTTTCTTCGCGCCGGCCAGCTTCAGGCCAAAGGACATGTTCTCGGCAACGGAAAGATGGGGATAGAGTGCATAAGACTGGAACACCATGCCTACGCCACGTTCGGCAGGCGGGATGTCATTCATTCGGGTATCACCAATCAGCAGGTCGCCGCTGGTGATGGTTTCAAGACCGGCAATCATACGCAGCAGAGTAGATTTACCACAGCCTGATGGGCCAACAAACACCACGAATTCGCCTTCGTTGATGTCCAGATTGATGTCTTTCGACACCACAACGTCACCCCAGGCTTTCGTTACATTACGCAGCTGTACGCTCGCCATGCCCTTCTCCCTTCGTTACAACCTGTCACCGACAGAAACATTCAAGATAAGTTCACTATGGGGTATCCATTACTTTCCCGAATCCTCCACCCCCCGCCTTTTTTATGGGGGAGGAGGCGGGAGGATGAGAGAGCAGGCTCTGCGACCGCCGTGGGAGGGCTGAGGCAAAATTCGTGAAGCCGCCTGCAAAATTCGGTGGGTTTTTATGTGCGCCAGCACTCATAACTTAAATTTATGCAACGGAGATCACACAAACGGGGGGTGGGGCGTAGGGGTTGGGAGGATGGAAAGAGGATGTCAAATAAGGAGACTGAGACACGTTGAACCACTGAAGTCATACCATGAGACATCACCAAAAAGGATGGCAGCTATGAATATCAAGACTGGCGCACGCGTTTTCGCATTGTCCGCCCTCGCAGCAATGATGATTTCCGCACCGGCGCTCGCCAAAATTGAAGAAGGCAAACTGGTTATCTGGATTAACGGCGACAAAGGCTATAACGGCCTGGCCGAAGTGGGCAAAAAATTCGAGAAAGACACCGGCATCAAAGTTACCGTAGAACACCCGGACAAACTGGAAGAGAAATTCCCGCAGGTTGCGGCAACCGGCGACGGCCCGGACATCATCTTCTGGGCGCATGACCGTTTCGGTGGTTACGCGCAGTCTGGCCTGCTGGCTGAAGTCACCCCGGACAAAGCTTTCCAGGACAAGCTGTTCCCGTTCACCTGGGACGCTGTTCGCTATAACGGCAAGCTGATCGCTTATCCTGTCGCGGTTGAAGCCCTGTCTCTGATTTATAACAAAGACCTGGTACCTAACCCGCCGAAAACCTGGGAAGAGATCCCGAAACTGGATAAAGAGCTGAAGGCGAAAGGTAAATCCGCCCTGATGTTCAACCTGCAAGAGCCGTACTTCACCTGGCCGCTGATTGCTGCCGACGGCGGTTACGCGTTCAAGTTTGAAAACGGCAAGTATGACGTGAAAGACGTGGGCGTCGACAGCGCGGGCGCGAAAGCGGGCCTGACCTTCCTGGTTGACCTGATCAAGAACAAACACATGAACGCGGATACCGATTACTCCATCGCGGAAGCGGCGTTCAACAAAGGCGAAACCGCGATGACCATCAACGGTCCGTGGGCCTGGACCAACATCGACAAGAGCAAAATCAACTACGGCGTGACGCTGCTGCCAACCTTCAAAGGCAAGCCGTCTAAACCGTTCGTTGGCGTGCTGAGCGCGGGCATCAACGCCGCCAGCCCGAATAAAGAACTGGCGAAAGAGTTCCTGGAAAACTACCTGCTGACCGATCAGGGTCTGGATGAAGTGAACAAGGACAAACCGCTGGGCGCCGTTGCGCTGAAATCCTTCCAGGATCAGCTGGCGAAAGACCCACGTATCGCGGCTACCATGGATAACGCCCAGAAAGGCGAAATCATGCCGAACATCCCACAGATGGCTGCGTTCTGGTACGCCACCCGTACCGCGGTCATCAACGCTGCAAGCGGTCGCCAGACCGTTGATGCCGCGCTGAAAGATGCTCAGGGTCGTATTACTAAGTAATGACGTAGTCCCCTCTCCCTTTGGGAGAGGGTTAGGGTGAGGGTTGTCGCTATTCGCACGCCCTCACCCCGGCCCTCTCCCCCAGGAGAGGGAGAAAAGATCAAACGTTGTAGAGGAAAAACCCCATGGATGTCATTAAAAAGAAACGCTGGTGGCAAAGCGACGCGCTGAAGTGGTCAGCGATAGGTCTGCTGTGTCTGCTGGTGGGTTACCTTGTTGTTTTAATGTACGTACAAGGGGAATATCTGTTCGCCATCATGACGCTGATTTTAAGCTCTGCTGGCCTGTATATTTTCGCCAACCGTAAAGCCTATGCCTGGCGCTATGTCTACCCGGGCGTGGCCGGGATGGGGCTGTTTGTCCTGTTCCCGCTGATTTGTACCATCGCCATTGCGTTTACCAACTACAGCAGCACCAACCAGCTTGCGCAGGAACGCGCCCAGCAGGTCCTGCTGGATCGCTCATATCAGGCAGGCAAGACCTTTAACTTCGGCCTCTATCCTGCTGGGAACGAGTGGAAGTTAGCGCTTACTGACGAAGCAAGCGGCAAATACTACGTTTCCGACGCGTTCAAATTTGGCGGCGAGCAGAAGCTGGCCTTAAAAGAGGCCCAAGCCCTGCCGGAAGGTGAACGTGCCAACCTGCGCGTCATTACCCAGAACCGCCAGGCGCTGACCCAGCTCACCGCCGTGCTGCCAGATGAAAGCAAGGTGACCATGAGCTCGCTGCGCCAGTTCTCCGGCACGCAGCCGCTGTATACCCTGGCGGACGACGGCACGCTGACCAACAACCAGAGCGGCGTGAAGTACCGTCCGAATAACGACATTGGTTTCTATCAGTCCATTACTGCCGACGGCAAATGGGGTGATGACAAGCTCAGCCCGGGCTACACAGTCACCATCGGCTGGGACAACTTTACCCGCGTGTTTACCGACGAAGGCATTCAGAAACCCTTCTTCGCCATCTTTGTCTGGACGGTGGTCTTCTCGGTGCTGACGGTGATACTGACCGTTGCCGTGGGCATGGTTCTGGCCTGTCTGGTCCAGTGGGAATCCCTGAAGGGCAAAGCAATCTACCGCGTGCTGCTGATTCTGCCGTATGCCGTGCCGTCGTTTATCTCGATTCTGATTTTCAAAGGGCTGTTTAACCAGAGCTTCGGTGAAATCAACATGATGCTGAGCGCCCTGTTCGGCATCAAACCGGCCTGGTTCAGCGACCCAACCACCGCCCGCTCGATGATCATCATCGTGAATACCTGGCTGGGTTATCCGTACATGATGATCCTGTGCATGGGGCTGCTGAAGGCCATCCCGGATGACCTGTACGAAGCTTCGGCGATGGACGGCGCGGGCCCGTTCCAGAACTTCTTTAAGATTACGCTGCCGCTGCTCATCAAGCCGCTCACCCCGCTGATGATTGCCAGCTTCGCCTTTAACTTTAACAACTTCGTGCTGATTCAGCTGTTGACCAACGGCGGCCCGGACCGCCTCGGCACTACGACGCCGGCAGGCTATACCGACCTGCTCGTGAGCTACACCTACCGTATCGCCTTCGAAGGCGGCGGCGGCCAGGACTTCGGTCTGGCGGCAGCGATTGCCACCCTGATCTTCCTGCTGGTAGGCGCACTGGCGATTGTGAACCTGAAAGCCACACGTATGAAATTCGACTAAGGAGGGCATCGATCATGGCAATGGTACAACCCAAATCTCAGAAACTGCGCCTCCTGGCGACGCACTTAGGCCTGCTGATTTTCATCGCGGCGATCATGTTCCCGCTGCTGATGGTTATCGCCATCTCCCTGCGTTCGGGTAACTTCGCGACAGGAAGCCTGATCCCGGACGAAATCTCCTGGGAGCACTGGAAGCTCGCGCTGGGCTTTAGCGTGGAACACGCGGATGGCCGCGTCACGCCACCGCCGTTCCCGGTGCTGCTGTGGCTGTGGAACTCGGTGAAAATCGCAGGCATTACCGCCATTGGTATCGTGGCGCTGTCCACCACCTGTGCCTACGCCTTCGCCCGCATGCGCTTCCCGGGTAAAGCGACGCTGCTGAAAGGGATGCTAATTTTCCAGATGTTCCCGGCGGTGCTGTCGCTGGTGGCGCTGTATGCCTTGTTTGACCGCCTGGGCCAGTACGTCCCGTTTATCGGCCTGAACACCCACGGCGGCGTAATCTTCGCCTACCTTGGCGGTATCGCACTGCATGTGTGGACCATTAAAGGCTATTTCGAAACCATCGACGGCTCGCTGGAGGAAGCGGCCGCGCTGGATGGGGCTACCCCGTGGCAGGCGTTCCGCCTGGTGCTGCTGCCGCTGTCGGTGCCGATTCTGGCGGTGGTGTTTATCCTGTCGTTTATCGCTGCGATCACTGAAGTACCGGTTGCCTCACTGTTACTGCGTGATGTGAACAGCTACACCCTGGCCGTGGGTATGCAGCAATACCTCAACCCACAAAACTACCTGTGGGGCGACTTTGCCGCGGCGGCCGTACTTTCCGCCATCCCGATTACCGTGGTGTTCCTGCTGGCGCAGCGCTGGCTGGTGAACGGCCTGACGGCGGGCGGTGTGAAAGGTTAAGTTTCATTTTGTTATGCCACTGCAACCCTCAACTTTAGACGTATTGTATTGACCCAACTTGTGACTGTTGTTAGGCGCTCTTCGGAGCGCCATTTTTTTATTCCCGTTTCAGCCGCTTCGAATTGCACAGCCAGAGGGTGATCACCAGCAGCAGGATCGCCGCCGAGTAGATCAGCACGTCGAGCGGGGATTTATGATCGACGATGATCAGCCGCACAATGGCGGTGATCCCAATGTAGACAAAATAACGTAGCGGGAAGTGAAAGCCGGACTGAAAATACTTCACAATCAGGGCGATAAATTCAAAGTAGAGAAAGTAGACCACCAGTCCTTCCACCAGCGCATATTTGCTGGTTTGTTCAGGGGCAAACAGCACATCCGCCAGATGCACCGTCTCTTTACCCAAAAAGACGACCAGTATCAGGCCAAGGCTCAAAAGACCGAGGTTCAGCACGGTCTGGAGGATAGTTGAGATAAACTCAACGCGCGGGCGAGTCAGGGATGTCATACAGCACCTCATTCTCCAGGGCGAGGTTTCTGTATAACGCAAAAATGTGACGGAGATCTATATTTTTTAATTATGTTTTATGTACGGAGGTAACCGATGGATCGTAAACCAACCGGGGTTCGCAACGTGACCTGCGGCGACAATGTGACCGTATATGAACCTACTAATCTTTACGACTGCGTGCTGGGCAACGGCGTATTCGTCGGCCCGTTTGTTGAAATCCAGGGCAATACGTACATAGGCGACGACAGCAAAATTCAGTCGCACACCTTCATTTGCGAGTACGTCACCGTAGGCGAACGCTGTTTTATTGGCCATGGGGTGATGTTTGCCAACGATATGTTCCGCGAAGGCAAACCCAATGCTGACCGGAACAGCTGGGGACGCATTACCGTGGGGAATGACGTATCAATAGGCAGCGGTGCCACCATCCTGGCGGTCTCCATCTGCGACGGGGCGGTGATTGGAGCAGGAAGCGTGGTAACAAAATCGATCGTCGAGAAAGGTGTCTATGCCGGTAACCCTGCGAGGCTGATGCGCCGCTTGTGACTTCCCGGTGGCGCTGCGCTTACCGGGCCTACGAAATCGTAGGCCGGGAAAACGCAGCGCCGCGCGGCGTGAAGCATCAGCGGAAGTTAATGTTCTTATCGCTGGTCATGTCGTACAGCTGGAACTTACGTCCAAGCTGCTGGCCGCCGTCGCGCGTCAGCGGCGTCCAGCCAACCGCTGCACGGCTGCGGGTTGGGCCTGACGAGAAGAGATCCAGCGGAATCGACACATAGACTCCCTTGGTGAAGTCCCCTTCCCCGTATTCGTCCGGCGAGACGTTGGTAATGGTGGCGTAGCCGCCTACCACGACGCCGCTATCGAAGTGTTTGGAGATGTCCAGCGTACCGCCCTTATCGCCCGCCAGGTACTGGCCTACGCTGGCTTTCACCAGCACGTCAGGCGCGAACGACGGCGTCCAGTAGGCGGTCAGGTGTCCGGTTTTGACGCTGTAGTCGGTGAACTTCATCATGTCCTGCGCGCTGCGCCAGTCACGCTGTTTAACATAGTTAGCATCAATCCCGAACGCCCAGTTGCTGTCGACAGGACGATAAAGCACTTCCGCCCCCGCGCCGCCGTACATGGTTTCCAGATATCCACCGTACACCTGGCCGTAGAAGCCGTTGCCGAAGTACTGGAAGTAGTTGGCCTGCAGGTTGTTCACGT
Organism: Enterobacter sp. 148H3; assembly: GCF_034107425.1. Lineage (NCBI taxonomy): Bacteria > Pseudomonadati > Pseudomonadota > Gammaproteobacteria > Enterobacterales > Enterobacteriaceae > Enterobacter > Enterobacter sp. 148H3. The sequence continues at coordinate 28,428 of NZ_JAWNEI010000019.1, forward strand.
AAGCATCGTTCTGCACGTACTCACGCACGCGGGTACGCACGCGCGGCAGCGACGAGTCTTTTGGCGGGTTGGTGTAGTTGAACTTGTCGTAGTTGTTGGCGATGTTGCCGAACAGGCTGCCGGTGGTCAGCAGATGGTCGGTCAGCCACAGATCCGCCGTCGCCATGACGCCCAGCTGATACATGTAGAAGTTTTCCGGCCCGCCGACGGACTGGTTCAGCACCGGATCGATATGGAAATCGAAGCGCGACTTGTCGATATACCAGCCCTGCTCTGTGGTTTCTGGCACGATCGGCTCAACGCGTTTTTGCACCAGCTCGGTTTCATGTCCGAGCGGCTCGCCTTCCAAGTGGCGCTTAAGGCTGGCAACATCCGTTTCCGTCGTCACCTGCGGCAGGTTGAGACGATTCTCCGTCACGCGGATCGTGCGGATCCCCTCTGGCAGATCGTTCATGATGATCCGGTTGGCGCGCTCGATCCCTTCCCGCGAGTCGCGGTATTTCACCTGCTCGCCGGTGACGTAAAGCGCATCGCCTTTCACCTGAATTTTCGGATCCGCCAGGCCGGCATTGTATTTCAGCAGCGTAAGCTGGTTTGCCACCACCGAGTGCTGCAGGATCGCATCCTGCGGTTCCGGCTGGTATGCAGGCCGCGCGTTGTCATTGTAGTGCGGCCGCATGTCGTTAAAGTTGGTGCGCAGCGTGAAGCCGAACATCACCGTATTGCCGCGCTCGTAGCTGAGGTTAACGTCGGCCCAGTCGGTGACGCGATAAATTGCGCCGACGTTAAACTTGCTCTTCTGCTCAATCTTCCCGGCGAAGTCCTGCGAGTAATCATTCCCCTCGTACTCCAGCTTCAGGCGTAACGGCTGCCATGGGGTTTGATACTCCACACCGCCAAACAGCGATGCCGGACCGTGGAACATCTGATCCCCGTTGATGGAGCCCGCTTTCTTATAGCTGTTATCGCGGTAGCAGTATTTATCGCTGTAGGAGCAAAACGGGTTTTTCACGTTTCCGCTGGTGCCGAGATAGCCCCATCCCAGGCCAAGCGAGAAGTCGAACGGCCCCCAGGCCTTGCTGGCCACGATGTATTCCGCATCAAACAGGCCGGTACCGCCGATATCTTTGGCGCCCACGGAGACCTGCGGCATCCAGTAGCTCTCTTCCCACAGGCGCAGCTTGACGTCGAAGGCTTTATCTTTGTAGGTCTGATCGCCTGAGAACGCCTCGACGCTGCTGTATTGTTTCGTCCGCACGTCGGTATAGCGCAAGGTGGTTTCAAGCCACGGGAACAGCTGCACTGACCCCGAGTAGTAGCGATACTGGTCGTTATCACGGTAGTTAAGGCTAATTTCCCCTTCGCGCGCCATACGCGCGGTGGGCGTTTGCAGTAAACCGACGCCGCCGAAGTCTGACTGAGACGGGCCAATGGGTGCCGGATACGTTTCTGCATGGCAGGCGGCACTCACGCAGAGCGCCAGCATGCTGTAGAGATAGGTTCTTTTCATTATTCCGGTATCCGCTGAATCAGGGAGTGAAGGATATCGGCGTTAAGCCCGTCATACGCCTTCGTCCAGAAATGGTCGGCAAAACCGACAAAAATAATGCTGCCCGGCATGGGTTCGATATGACGTTTATTCCAGTAAGCAACAGGGGCTTTTTGCGTGTGGCCATCGGGGTAAATCACCCAGGCGTAGCTGTTATCCGCGCCGCTCAGCCGACTCTGCTCGTCGAGATAACTCGCCACGTCACGACCGGGGGTAAAGGGCTTGTTACCCGGGCTGCTGATAAGCCCCATCACGGTCACCGTCGTCGGCTTCGCCGGAAGCCAGAGCGTGTAGTCCCCTTCCAGCGCCGGGTTGCCGTTTTCCGTGACCCGCACGTCATCCGGGTCAAGATTGACGTTCTCTCGGCCCGTCACCTTCAGCGCCTGCAGCTGCTGGCGAACGCTATTAATCGCCGCCGCGTCGTCGCCGTCTTCCTGCTCCGCTAATCCCGTTAGCCTGGCAAGGAGCGCCTTGTGCTGCTGTTCCGCTTCAGCGGTCTTCTGCCGTTCAGCGATGACCGCGCCTGGCCACCAGCTGTTGGCAAGCCTTGGCTGTCCGACGAGATCGAGCAGATGTTCGGCGTGGGTTAAGGTTTTAGGTTTTTCACTGTCCGGCGTGTAGACTTTCACAGTCCCGGCGGACCATGCCAGCGGCGCGGCAAAACTGGCGATAAGCGCAACGTGGATGAGCGTTTTCATGATTTCGCCGCCTTGATCAGGGTGGTTTTAACCGGGAAGAATCCGGCACCAAGATACTGTAATGACTGGCGGATCTGCCCTTCCTCGTCAATCCAGAAGCGGTTGTGCCAGGTGGCCCGATCGGTAGTGACCTCTTCATCCAGCACGCGAACCTGCGTTTCGTCGCTGCCGACCTTCACGCTGTCGGTGCCGTCCCAGCGGAAGATCGAGCGTGCCGTGGCGTAACGCACCTGCTTGTGTTCAGTCCAGCCCATCGTGCGCGTCCAGCCTGCACCGTCGACGATCTGGTTCGGCTTGATCAGCGGGTCGTCGGCGAGATTATTCACCTCCAGCAGGTTGTCGCCGCCCAGCAGGGTTTTCACGATACGGCCATGTTGCGTCACGATGGTGGCCTGATCCTGCGTCACCCATTTCTGCTGCCCGTTTTCATCGAAAGCGAGCACCACAAACAGCTGCGGGCCATCGTTAAGCTGCATGTACTGACTGGCATAAGGCATGTTCTGAAGTTCGTCATCGGTCAGATGCACGCCCGGCGTGCCGAACATGCTTTCCCACAGTGAATTTCCCAGCCCTTTAGTGGTGGCCGAGCACGCCTGCAGCAGCAGGCAAATCAGAATGATTGCAGGTCGCTTCACGACTCTTCTCCGAAGGGGCGAAATAACCACACCGAAGTGTGGTTATGATTAAAACACCCGCTATTACTGGGTGCTGGTTGTCGTGGTGGTCGTGGTTCCGGTGTTGGAGCCATCACCGCCACCGGTTGCCGCCAGCGCGACACCCACGGCTGAACTTACGGTGCTGGCGCTGGCTGCGGTAGAACTTCCCGCAGACGCAGACGTCGCAGCCGACCCTGCCGCTTCCCCGACCTGAACCGGAGCTGCATAAACAGATGTCGCCGCAAGCGCAGATATGGCAAAAATGCCATACAGTACTTTCTTCATAACAATTTCCCTTCAATGAATGAATGGAGATTTGCCCGAAAAGAATTTCAGGCGGAATCGAGTATACACAACTCATGCCGTGGGTTTGCCGTAAGGGGAAATAGGGGGCGGGTTTTCGGAATAATGGTTAAAATGGAAATGAAGGACAAATCCAAAAAAATACAAAAGAAATATAAAACAAATACTTATAATATATTTGCATTATCTGATTTCTGCGTATTTTCTTAAAATAAACCGCAGCAATTAACGGGTTAAGCGTCTTTTTCGGATTAAACTCAGATCCAGAATTTGAGTTAACTAACAGACATCAGGAATTATCCGATAAAAAAATGCCGGCATTAAGCCGGCACGTTTTCATGTCGTTTTAATTACGCACGCCATGCTTTATAACGGTTGATCAAACCATTTGTCGAGCTGTCATGGCTGGTAATCGCTTTATCGTCACCCAGCTCTGGCAGAATACGGTTTGCCAGCTGTTTGCCCAGCTCAACGCCCCACTGGTCAAAGGTGAAGATGTTCAGGATCGCGCCCTGCGTGAAGATTTTGTGCTCGTACAGGGCAATCAGCGCGCCCAGGCTGAACGGCGTGATTTCGCGCAGCAGGATGGAGTTGGTTGGACGGTTGCCTTCAAACACTTTGAACGGTACCACGTGCTCCAGCGTGGCAGGATCTTTACCCTGGTCACGGTATTCCTGCTCAACCACCTCGCGGGATTTACCGAACGCCAGCGCTTCGGTCTGGGCGAAGAAGTTGGACAGCAGCTTCGGATGGTGGTCGGACAGCGGGTTATGGGTGATAGCCGGAGCGATGAAATCGCACGGTACCATTTTGGTGCCCTGGTGAATGAGCTGGTAGAAAGCATGCTGACCGTTAGTGCCCGGCTCGCCCCAGATAATTGGACCAGTCTGGTAGTCCACCGCGTTGCCGTTACGGTCAACGTACTTACCGTTGGATTCCATGTTGCCCTGCTGGAAGTAAGCCGCAAAGCGGTGCATGTACTGGTCGTACGGCAGGATCGCTTCGGTTTCAGCGCCGAAGAAGTTGTTGTACCAGATCCCGATCAGCGCCAGCAGTATCGGTAGGTTTTTCTCAGGCGCGGTAGTGGAGAAGTGTTTGTCCATCGCGTGCGCGCCGGAGAGCAGCTCGACGAAGTTGTCGAAGCCCACGGACAGGATGATGGACAGGCCAATCGCAGACCACAGGGAGTAGCGGCCGCCAACCCAGTCCCAGAACTCGAACATGTTCGCGGTGTCGATACCGAACTCGCTGACGGCTTTACCGTTGGTAGAAAGCGCCGCGAAGTGTTTCGCCACGTGCTTGTTGTCGCCAGCGGTTTTCAGGAACCAGTCGCGCGCGCTGTGGGCGTTGGTCATGGTTTCCTGAGTGGTAAAGGTTTTAGACGCAACCAGGAACAGGGTAGTTTCCGGGTTCACGTTCTTCAGCACTTCGGCGATGTGGGTACCATCGACGTTAGACACAAAGTGCATGTTGAGGTGGTTTTTATACGGACGCAGCGCTTCGGTCACCATGAACGGGCCGAGGTCAGAACCGCCGATACCGATGTTAACCACGTCGGTGATCGGTTTGCCGGTGTAGCCTTTCCAGCTACCGGAGATAATCGCTTCGGAGAACGCTTTCATCTTTTCCAGCACCGCGTTCACTTCCGGCATGACGTCTTTGCCGTCAACGATGATTGGCGTATTGCTACGGTTACGCAGGGCCACGTGCAGCACGGCACGGTCTTCGGTGCGGTTGATCTTCTCGCCGGAGAACATGGATTTGATGGCGTCTGCAAGCTCAGTCTCTTTTGCCAGATCCTGCAGTTTTGCCAGCGTCTCTTCGGTAATGCGGTTTTTAGAAAAATCCACCAGCATCAGGTCGTCGAAGGTCGCGGAGAACTTGTTGAAACGATCGGCATCTTTCGCGAAAAGATCCGCGATGGTGACGTCTTTCATTTCATCATAATGTTTCTGGAGTGCCTGCCAGGCAGCGGTCTGCGTTGGGTTGATGTTTTTCATTAGCAATACTCTTCTGATTTGAGAATTGTGACTGCGGTCGATTGTAGCGCCTGCAAATAAAAATTGTGATGGTTTTTATGCCATTGCCCTGGCCTGCATCAAACACAGGTGAAAAGACCCGAAAAGTATAGCTGCTGAAGCGCCCTCCCGGAGCGGAGAAATGTCGGTCAAAATGCCCTAAAACGGAGCATAAAATCTGGCCCTGTTATAAGTCCTGTTTCTCAGGGGTACCCCCCCATAAAAAATCCGCATAATCCCAGCATTGACAGGACCTCCCTCGCATTTTATTTATAGGGCCGTATTTTGCGCCTGCACCTGTTTTCGTTTCACTCTTGTGCCAAGGTCGCTTATTCATTCCCTGACACGAGGTTGTTATGACGAGTTTTGTGGTCGCCAAATTTGGCGGCACCAGTGTGGCCGATTACGATGCCATGAACCGCAGCGCCGATGTGGTGCTGGCCGATCCGAATACCCGCCTGGTGGTGCTGTCTGCCTCCGCCGGCGTGACGAACCTGCTGGTTTCTCTGTCTGAAGGACTGGAAGCGACAGAACGTTTCGTGAAGCTGGATGCACTGCGCAAAATTCAGTTCGACATTCTTGAACGTCTGCAGAACCCTAACGTCATCCGCGAGGAAGTGGAACGTCTGCTGGAAAATATCACTACCCTGGCAGAAGCGGCTTCTCTGGCAACCTCCACCGCCCTGACCGACGAGCTGGTCAGCCACGGTGAGCTGATGTCCACCCTGCTGTTTGTTGAAATCATGCGCGAGCGTAACGTTCAGGCGCAGTGGTTTGACGTGCGCAAAATCATGCGTACCAGCGACCGCTTTGGCCGCGCCGAGCCGGACGTTGAGGCGCTGGCGGAACTGACCAATCAGCAGCTGGCCCCGCGTCTGGCAGACGGCATCGTGGTCACCCAGGGCTTTATCGGCAGCGAAGCGAAGGGCCGCACCACCACGCTTGGCCGTGGCGGCAGCGACTACACCGCAGCGCTACTGGGCGAGGCCCTGCATGCCACGCGCGTGGATATCTGGACTGACGTTCCGGGCATTTACACCACCGACCCGCGCGTCGTTTCCGCGGCGAAACGTATTGATGTGATCGCCTTTGAAGAAGCGGCGGAAATGGCCACCTTCGGTGCGAAAGTGCTGCACCCGGCCACGCTGCTGCCTGCCGTACGCAGCGATATCCCGGTCTTCGTCGGCTCCAGTAAAGATCCAAAAGCAGGCGGCACGCTGGTCTGCAAGAAAACGGAAAACCCGCCGCTGTTCCGCGCCCTGGCCCTGCGCCGTCGCCAGACGCTGGTGACCCTGCACAGTCACAATATGCTGCACTCCCGCGGTTTCCTGGCGGAAGTGTTTGGCATTCTGGCACGCCACAATATCTCCGTGGATCTGATCACCACCTCGGAAGTGAGCATTGCGCTGACGCTGGACACCACCGGTTCAACCTCAACGGGTGACACCCTGCTGACGCAGTCGCTGCTGATTGAGCTGTCTGAGCTGTGCCGCGTGGAAGTGGAAGAAGACCTGGCGCTGGTTGCCATCATCGGCAACAAGCTGTCGCGCGCCTGCGGCGTGGGTAAAGAGGTATTTGGCGTGCTCGACCCGTTCAACATCCGCATGATTTGCTACGGTGCGTCCAGCTATAACCTCTGCTTCCTGGTGCCAGCCGATCAGGCCGAGCAGGTCGTGCAGAAACTTCATCAGAATTTGTTTGAATAAGCGCAAGAGTGGCCCGGGCGTTTTCACTACCGGGCCATTCTTTAGCTTTTCATTACTGTTCTCATCAGCAGCGAATCCAGATCTTTTAAATTTCCTTCTCTGCTGTCGGGTAGTACCGGCGGCACTTCTCCTCTCACCAGCTCACTTTGCAAAAAAGCGTGGAGTAAGGGCCGTTTAGGACCATATTCCGCTTCACCTGCGCGCTGTTTTATTTCCAGTAATGCATCGATTTCCGCACGTAACGGCGCGCACAGTTCGCTCCCGGCAAGCAGTTCGGCAAAACGCATCGGTGGAACGTCTTTCCCCGCTTCTACCCACCGCGCCGCCAGCAAAGGGCGCAGAACATAAAAGTACTTTTTCAGCCGAACCGTTTCCCCCTGTAAATATCCACGGAAGTTTTTTCGGGCCATTGAGTAGTAATGCCAGCGGGCGCGCAATGGCGAAAACCACGCAGGTATCAGCGCACGCAACTCGGCCACTACCGTCTCATCCTCCTGATAAACAACAGGGGAATCCAGCCACTCGATAAGCGTCGGGTTTGCCCCCTTCAGCAGGCCCAGTGCCTTGCGCCATTCCCAGCCACAAACGTCCAGTTCATCATCTATCGGCAGCTCGATCACATCCCGCTGGGATTCGACGCGCAGATACCATTCTGGGTGGTGAACGTACAAAAACCGCACATCATAATCGCTATCCGGTGAGGCAAATCCCCATCCCCGGCTGCCCGATTCACAGGCGTAGAGCACGCGCACGTTATAGCGCTGCTCTATATCGCGAAGTTGCGCGCAGACACGTGCGCGCATCGCGCTATCAACATCGTTGTTGCTCATTTTTTTATCCTTTTACACACACTACCTGACGCAGGGTGTGAACGATCTCCACCAGCGACGATTGCGCGGCCATCACGGCGTCAATGTCTTTATAGGCCATCGGCGTTTCATCGATCACCTCATTGTCTTTGCGACACTCTACGTGAGAGGTCGCCTGAATATGGTCGCTGAGGGTATAGCGTTTTTTTGCCGCCGTTCGGCTCATCACTCGCCCGGCGCCGTGGCTGCAGGAACAGAAGCTTTGCTCGTTGCCGAGGCCACGCACGATGAAGCTCTTTGCGCCCATTGAGCCCGGAATAATCCCCATCTGCCCTTTCTGCGCCGACACCGCACCTTTGCGCGTGATCAGTACCTCTTCCCCAAAGTGATGCTCTTTCTGCACATAGTTGTGATGGCAGTTAACCGCCTCCTGCTGCGTAATAAAGGGCTTTGTCACTTCGCGAGAGAGCGCCGCCAGCACGCGCGACATCATCACTTCCCGATTGTGGCGGGCAAAATCCTGCGCCCACTCCACCGCCTCAATGTAGTCCTCATAGTGACGACTCCCCTCCTGAAAATAGGCCAGATTTTTATCCGGCAGATGTCCCAGATGATGCTGCATATCCTGCTGTGCCAGGGCGATAAACACATTACCGATGGCGTTTCCTACGCCGCGCGAGCCGCTGTGCAACATCACCCAGACGCGCTGCTGCTCATCGAGGCAAATTTCAATAAAGTGGTTTCCGGTACCCAGCGTGCCCAGATGCTGGTAGTTGTTGGTTTTCCGCAACTGCGGGTATTTATCCGTGAGTTGTTTAAAACGTGGGGCCAACACCAACCAGCGATCGTCCACTTCTTTCGGTGGCGTTTCCCACGCGCCTTTATCCCGTCGAGAACGCATATTGGTTCTCCCATGCGGTACTGCCTGTTCAATGGCGCTACGTAAACCGCTGAGATTATCCGGCAAATCACCGGCCACCAGCGACGTGCGAACGGCAATCATCCCGCAGCCAATATCCACGCCAACCGCCGCAGGAATAATTGCCCCTTTGGTCGGAATCACGCTGCCGATGGTTGAGCCTTTACCGAGATGAACGTCGGGCATCACCGCAAGGTGTTTGAAAATAAACGGCATCTTTGCAGTATTCAGTAACTGCGCCTGTGCCTCTGGCTCCACGGGAACGCCGTGAGTCCACATTTTGATCGGGGCGCCGTTTGACGCCGTCAGTAATTCAAAATCATTCTGTTGCATTGCGTTATCCTTTCAGGTTAACAAGGCCGTGTAATACCTGGTCCAGGCCACCAAATACTGAAATTTTGTCGATACGCTCCGCGACCCTTTCCAGGGTTTCCAGCTCTTTTAAACGCAGCGCCACCGGGTTGTTCTCCATCACCTTTGCGGTGTTTAACAGCGATCGTGTCGCCGCCGTTTCTTCACGTCGGCGAATAACATTCGCCTGGGCCGATTTTTCGGCCTCTACCAGACGGGATAAAATCGTTTTCATATCACCAGGTAAAACAATATCTTTTACCCCAAGCGACGCAATTTCCATTCCAAAGGATGACAGGCGGCCTTGCACCTGTTTGCTGACCACCTCATCAATGATCTGCTTATCTTCCAGTAACTCATCGAGCGTGCGGGTGCCGACCGCCTCACGCAGTGCGAACTGGAGTTCGCGGTACAAATGTTCCAGCGGTTTCGTAAGCTGTCCGCAGGCCTGCAGCACGTCGCTGTAGCGCCAGTTAGCCGCCAGGTTCAGGCGCAGGTTAACTTTGTCCTTCGTCAGGATCTCCTGCCCGCTCACTTCCACCACCTGAAGGCGCGTATCCACTACCTCTGCCTCAACCAGATGGTTAATTTTCCAGTAAGCCGTCAGTCCCGGCGGTAACAGTGCCTGAATTTCTCCGTCGATTTTCACCACCCCGACGTGCCAGGCAGGTACCTGTACGACCAGCATCGCGTCGCGCCCCTTTAGCGCGCCATTACGACGCGGTTGCAGAGCAGCATTCATCACGTCCACCGGCACCCGCACGTCGCGGGTATCGATTCTTTGCAGGGTCAACGCCGCATCCTGCTGCCAGTACAGACGACGAGTCGAAGGCGGCACAATTTCCTGCAATACGCCGTTGTTCGATAACACCCCGATTTCATCTGCAGTAAGGTCAACCGCCAGGCAGTAACGTACCACCCAGTCAGGCTGAAAGCGGCGCAGATAATCCGCCAGCGCACCCGGCACCTCGCTGCCATCCTGGCTCACCACCAGCACGTCGTCAGTATTGAACCAACCCAGACGGTGTTCACCCGCCTCCAGTACCCGGTAATAATCGCCAGTTTTTGCTACCAGTCCTAACTGACCTTTTTTTATCGTGATTTTTTTAGCCATTTTATATTCCTTAAAGTCAGGCGCGGGTGCAGGCACGAAATCACAGGGGAATGCCTTTTCGCCTGCGATCCGGCGCCATTACCGGCGACCTTCATTGGGATTGCTGACTGCGCAATACCCGTTTTTACTTTGATGTTTACAACCAGTTTTCATTGGGAGAATGAATCGGGAATCGAACCCTTCTATCTGTCATTGTTTGACGGAACGCCCCCGGAAAACAGCCTTGCCGTTCCTGGTGCGCCGACGGGGCCTTAACCCCCAGTGTGCTCAACGTCATGACGTTATCTGTATTGCCAGAAGCGTGCCAAAAACAAAAATCGCTGTTTTATTTTTTTATTTTATTGATAATCAATGATTTTTATTTATCGCGCTTTTCATGCATTGCCGTTCGGCTCAACATTTCTTATCCTGCTATATCGACAATTATCTTTCTGGATAAACATGAAGAAGCGGAAGGTGGTGATCGGGGTGCTTGGCACCGTGATGGATAAACGAGGAAAGCGGGCTAATCGCTTTCGCAAATGGCGACCGACCGTCGGGCTGTGCCAACAGCCGGATTTCCCGGTCGACAGGCTGGAGCTACTACATCAACCGCGAGATCTCGGCATGGCTCAGCAACTGGCGGAAGATATTGTGCTGGTTTCCCCCCACACCGAGGTGCGTCCCAGCACGGTAATCATTGAAGACCCGTGGGATTTCGAAGAGGTTTATGCCGCGTTTCTCGATTTCGCCACCCAGTACACTTTTGATACCGATCGCGAAGAGTATTTCGTCCACATCACCACCGGCACGCATGTGGCGCAGATCTGTTGGTTCCTGCTGACGGAAGCCCGCTATCTTCCCGCCAGCCTTTTGCAGACTGGCCCTGCCAGAAAAGAAGCCTCTGCTGAGGAGACTGCAGCCGGAACTTACTCAATTATCGATCTGGATTTAAGCCGCTACACGACCCTTACCAACCGTTTTCAGCGCGAGCAGCAGCAGTCAATCTCATTTCTGAAAGCGGGTATTGAGACGCGAAATGCCACCTTTAACAGTCTGATCGACAAGATTGAACGCGTGGCGCTACGTTCAACAGCCCCGATCCTGCTGACCGGCCCCACCGGCGCGGGCAAGTCGTTCCTTGCGAACCGCATTTATCAGCTTAAGCAGTCACGCCATCAGGTTTCCGGCAAACTGGTTTCCGTCAACTGCGCGACCCTGCGCGGTGATAACGCCATGTCCACGCTGTTCGGCCATGTGAAAGGGGCCTTTACCGGCGCACTGTCGGCGCGCAGCGGCCTGCTGCGTGAAGCCGATGGCGGTGTCCTTTTCCTCGACGAGATTGCCGAACTAGGCCTGGATGAACAGGCGATGCTGCTCAAAGCCATTGAAGAGAAAACTTTTTTCCCGTTTGGCTCCGATAAAGAAGTTCACAGCGATTTTCAACTTATCGCCGGAACCCACCGTGATATGCGCCAGTGGGTGGCAGAAGGACGTTTTCGTGAAGATCTCTATGCCCGTATTAATATGTGGAGCTTTGCATTACCCGGCCTTGCCCAACGGAAAGAAGACATCACGCCGAATGTTGACTACGAACTTCAACGTTTCTCTCGCGAAAGCCAGACGCAAATCCGCTTCGATAAAGAGGCACGCGAAGGCTATCTGGCCTTTGCCTGTTCCAGCAGAGCGCTGTGGCGGGGCAACTTTCGCGAACTGAGCGCCAGCGTCGCACGCATGGCGACGCTGGCGGAACGAGGGCGTATTACTCAGGATCTGGTGCTGGAGGAGATCTCACGTCTTCAGACCGACTGGCAAACTGACGTGACGCAGCCTGCAACTGACATGGAGATTGATCTCTTTGACCAGCGGCAACTGGAAACGGTGCTGGAGGTATGTCGCCGCAGCGCATCGTTGTCTGAAGCCGGACGTGAGCTGTTTGCCGTTTCACGGCTCAAAAAAGCCAATCCTAACGACGCCGACCGACTGCGCAAATATCTGGCTCGCTTTAGTCTGAGCTGGGAAAGCATCCGGTCATAATTCATTTGAATATTACTTCCTTACGCGATAAACAATAACTATAGCCGGGCTCGATCCCGGCTTTTTATAACAAACACACGCAACATTCATCGCAAGGAAATCATTATGTTATCCGCCATTACGCGGCTGTTCCCGTTATGGGCGCTGCTGCTCTCCGTACTCGCGTATTACACGCCCACCACGTTCACCGGTATTGGTCCGTGGGTCGCCACGCTGCTGATGCTGATCATGTTCGGTATGGGTGTGCATCTGAAAGTAGACGATTTTAAGCGCGTGTTGTCTCGCCCTGCGCCCGTCGCGGCAGGAATATTTCTGCACTATCTGGTGATGCCGCTCGCGGCGTGGCTGCTGGCGATGGCCTTTAAGATGCCGCCCGACCTTTCCGCCGGGATGGTGCTGGTGGGCAGCGTGGCCAGCGGCACGGCGTCCAACGTCATGATCTACCTCGCGAAAGGGGATGTGGCGCTCTCCGTCACTATCTCATCCGTCTCCACGCTAGTTGGCGTCGTTGCCACACCGCTGTTAACCCGCCTGTACGTGGATGCGCATATTCAGGTGGACGTGATGGGAATGCTGCTGAGCATTCTGCAAATCGTGGTGATCCCGATTGCGCTGGGGCTGGTCATTCACCACCTGTTCCCTCGCGTGGTGAAGGCCGTTGAGCCGTATCTGCCCGCGTTTTCGATGATCTGCATTCTGGCCATCATCAGCGCCGTGGTGGCGGGCTCCGCCTCGCACATTGCTTCCGTAGGCTTTGTGGTGATCGTCGCGGTTGTGCTGCATAACACCATCGGCCTGCTGGGCGGCTACTGGGGCGGGAAGCTGTTTGGTTTTGACGAATCTACCTGCCGCACGCTGGCAATTGAGGTAGGCATGCAGAACTCCGGCCTGGCGGCGGCGCTCGGTAAAATTTACTTCTCGCCGCTGGCGGCCCTGCCGGGTGCGCTGTTCTCCGTCTGGCACAATCTCTCCGGCTCTCTGCTGGCGGGCTACTGGTCCGGCAAACCGATTGATGAACAAACGAAAAAAGATGCGGTGAAGCAGGGTTAATTGACTCAGCTTGCTTTACACTGAAGCCTCTCTCTCAGGAGGCTTCAGCAATGGCGACACCACGTTTGACCCAGAAAGACATGACGGAAGCCGAGCAGCGCGAACTGAAAACGCTTCTCGACCGCGCCCGCATCGCGCATGGCCGCACGCTGACCAACGCCGAAACCAATCAGGTGAAAAAAGAGTACATCGACAAGCTGATGGCGCAGCGTGATGCCGCAGCGAAAAAAGCCCGCAAGCTGAAAAAAGAGCAGGCTTATAAACCTGATGCAGAAGCGACCTTTTCCTGGTCCGCCACCACATCAACCCGTGGAAGGCGCTAATCAGCGCCCTTTCTTTTTACGCCCCGGCTGGGTAAAGCGTTTTCCGTTGCCCGGCTTGCCTCGCCCTTTCTCTTCCGCCTGCGGCGCCTTCACGACCGGGCGCTTAATCGCCTGAGCTTTCGGTTTTGCTTTGGCCTTCGGCTTCGCTTCGGACGAGGAGTTCTCGATAAGCTTGAACAGCTCGATCAGCTCGTCGTCCGTTAAGTCGCGCCACTCACCCAGCGGGATGCCGGACAGGCTGACGTTCATGATGCGCGTGCGCTCAAGCTTCGTCACTTCATAACCGAAATACTCGCACATGCGGCGGATCTGGCGGTTTAAGCCCTGCACCAGGGTAATGCGGAACGCGAACGGCGCTTCTTTCTTCACCTTACACTTTTTCGTGACGGTACCGAGGATCGGCACACCGGCGCCCATGCCGCGAATAAAGTCGTCCGTGACCGGTTTATTCACCGTCACAATGTACTCTTTTTCGTGATCGTTACCGGCACGCAGGATCTTGTTGACCAGATCGCCGTGGTTGGTGAGGAAAATCAGCCCCTGAGAGTCTTTATCCAGACGGCCAATCGGGAAGATACGGCTGCTGTGGTTCACGAAATCTACGATGTTGTCCCGCTCGCCGTCTTCTGTGGTGCTGACAATCCCAACCGGTTTGTTCAACGCGATAAACACCAGGTCTTCAGCATCACGCGGTTCGATGACCTGACCATTCACTTTAACCACATCGCCAGGGACCACCTGGTCGCCGATGGTGGCGCGTTTGCCGTTAAGAAACACGTTACCTTGTTCAATGTAACGGTCAGCCTCGCGACGTGAGCAGATCCCGCTCTCGCTAATGTATTTGTTTAATCGGGTTGATTGAGTTGGCAGCATAGTTTCTCCTGTGAAGGGCGAAATATACCTTACCTTGCGGCTGACAAAAAAGTGTTAGTAACCGTTGTTCAAAAAATCGAGTGCATCCCGCAATGAAGCACGGTTTTGCGTAAGATCGGCGACACGCTCGCCTAACTCTTTTGGCGATATGCCTGCCTATTGTTCCATCAGAACGACCTCTGAAAGTCGCTAAAGGAGCCGTTTTCATCAACCCACTGGTTAATGGCCTCGATAGAAACTTTATTTTCTGCTAACCACTCTGCGCGCTGATGCGCACGAAACTGCTCCTGCAGTGCAGCCATGAGTAGTGCACATGAGCCCCCCATCGGAATGCGCATGAATTGGCGAAGTGTAGTGTGTAAATGCGCTTGATAAGGTGTCACGCCTCGCAAAAAGGTTTTGCGAGGCGCTTTCAGAAATTAATACTCATCCCGCTCGTCATCTTCATCCGGCTGTTCCATCACGCTGTAGGCCACCGCGCAGAACAACGAGTTGAGACGCTTCATATCGCCCAGCAGCCCCAGGTGGAGTGAGCTGGTCTCAATACTCTGCACGTTCTGCTGATGCAGACGCTCGACGTGGGCGTGCGAATAGCGGCGGTTCAGGATACGGAAACGATGCTTGTTGCGGCGCAGGCGGCGCGCGCTCGGCACGTCGCTGGAAAAGAAGACCAGCATCGCCAGCTTGAGGTTGCTGACCAGCTGTTCGTGCAGCGCTTCAAGCTCTTTTAAGCCTTCAACGGAGAACGCCCGGCGTGCGGCCAGCGATTTATCGGCTATCTCGCTGCCCATGCGCTCAACAATATCGGAGGCCTGCTCAAGGTTAAGCGACATCTCAATGATTTCCGCCCAGCGGCGGGACTCCTCTTCCGCCAGTTCGTCCTGTGGCATTCGCGCCAGGTAAAGCTTAATGGCGGTATAGAGCACGTTGATATCGTCCGCCAGTCTGCGCAGCTCTTTCTCCTCTCGCGGCTCGCCGTGCATCACCTTTTGCAGGCCTTCGAGCATGGTTTCCATTGCGTCGCCCATGCGCAGCGTCTCGCGCGCGGCATTCGCCAGCGCCAGTGCCGGGGTATCCAGCGCGGACGTATCCAGGTGCTTCGGCTTCAGGCGCGCATCCAGCTCCGGTTCGTCCTGAATGAGACGTTCGCAGAAGCGGGCCATCGGCCCGGCAAAAGGCACCATCGCCAGGCAGCGCACCAGGTTGTAGAACACGTGGAAGTAGATCACCAGCTCCGCCTTCGGCAGCGGGAGGTTATCCATCAGGTTCGCCAGCGGGTGGATAAAGGGCAGGATAATCAGGCTGCCCACCAGCTTAAACAGCAGGCTACCGAGCGCCACGCGGCGGGCGGCAGCGTTGGCCGCGCTGTTATTGAGCATCGCCAGCAGGCCAGAGCCGAGGTTGGCACCTATCACCAGACACAGCGCCACCGGGAAGGAGATCGCCCCGGCGGCGGTAAGCGTGGCCGTCAGCAGCACGGCGGCCAGGCTGGAGTAGCTGACGATGGCAAACACCGCGCCAATCAGCGCGTCGAGCATGATGTCCCCGGTCAGGGAAGCGAAGATGACCTGAACGCCGTTGGCCTCGGTAATAGGGGTGACCGCCTGCACAATCAGCTCCAGCGCCAGCAGAATCAGCCCCAGGCCAATGCCTACGCGCCCTAGCTGCCCGGCGCGCGTCTGTTTACGACCGAGGAAGAAGATAACGCCGACAAAAATCAGCAGCGGCGACAGCCAGGAGAGATCGAAGGTCAGTATACGCGCCATCAGCGCGGTCCCCACGTCGGCCCCCAGCACAATGACCAGCGCCGGAGCCAGCGCCACCAGATCCTGCGCCACAAAGGAGGTGACAAGCAGGGTTGTGGCGTTACTGCTCTGCACCAGTGCCGTTACGCCAATACCCGCGCAGAAGGCGAGCGGCTTCTTCTCAACGCTGCTGCTGAGAACGGTACGCAAGCGCGCGCCAAAGACGCGCATCACACCGGTACGAACGATATGGGTGCCCCATACGAGCAGTGCGACTGCAGAAAGCAGGTGTAACAAGGTCAGCACGAAAGGTTTTCCTCCTTATCGTTATTCGTTTTCCATAGGTTCAGTATAAGGGTTTAAGCGTAAGAAAGAGACAAGGCACCCTTGAGGTGCCCTGTTTGTTGTAAGGAAAAGTGACGTTAGTCTGCGTCGTAGCCTAAATTCGGTGCCAGCCAGCGCTCGACTTCTGATACGCTCATGCCTTTGCGCAGGGCGTAATCTTCAATCTGATCGCGCTGCAGCTGCGCCACGGCAAAGTACTTGCTGTCCGGGTGGCTGAAGTACCAGCCGGAGACGGACGCACCCGGCCACATGGCGAACGACTCGGTGAGCTTCATTCCGGTATGGGCTTCGACGTCCAGCAGTTGCCAGATAGTGCCCTTTTCGGTGTGTTCCGGACAGGCCGGATATCCCGGTGCCGGACGAATACCCTGGTAGTTTTCGCGGATCAGCTCCTCGTTGCTGAGGTTTTCATTCGCCGCGTAGCCCCAGTGCACCTTGCGCACGCGCTCGTGCAGGTACTCGGCGAAGGCTTCCGCCAGGCGGTCGGCTATCGCTTTCACCATGATTTTATTGTAATCGTCGTGCTGCGCTTCGTACGCGTCCGCCAGCGCATCTTCTTCCAGACCGCCGGTTACCGCAAAGGCGCCGATATAGTCGGCTTTTCCGCTCAGCTTCGGCGCGACAAAATCGGCCAGGCAGTAGTTGGCAAAGCCCACTTTCTCGGTTTGCTGACGCAGATGGCGGCTGACCGCCAGCACGTGGGTGCGGGTTTCATCGCGATAAATTTCGATGTCGTCTCCCACGCGGTTGGCCGGGAACAGCCCCACCACGCCGCGCGGATTGAGGGTTTTCTCAGCACTCAGCGTGTCGAGCATATCGTTGGCATCTTTAAACAGGCGTTTCGCCTCTTCACCCACGACCTCATCTTCCAGGATGCGGGGATATTTGCCCGCCAGCGACCAGGTCATAAAGAACGGCGTCCAGTCGATGTAGTTGCGCAGCGTTTCGATGCTGGCGCTGACCTCCTGAACGCCCAGGCGATGCGCGACCGGCGGCGTATAGCTCGACCAGTCAAACGCCAGATCGTTATCGCGCGCCGCCTGGAGTGAAACTGGCGGGGTGCGCGGTTTCTTGCGCCCGTGCTGGATGCGAACGGTTTCGTACTCTTTGCGGGTGCGCTCAACAAACTCGTCGCGCTGGGTGTCAGAGAGCAGTGCGGAGACCACGCCCACCGTGCGCGAGGCGTTTTGCACGTACACCGTCGGGCCGCTGTAGTTCTGCTCGATTTTCACCGCCGTGTGCGCTTTGGAGGTGGTCGCCCCACCAATCAGCAGAGGAATGGTGAAGCCCTGGCGCTCCATCTCCTTCGCCACGTTAACCATCTCGTCCAGCGACGGGGTGATCAGCCCGGAGAGGCCAATCAGGTCGGCATTCACTTCGCGCGCGGTCTTGAGGATTTTATCCGCCGGGACCATGACGCCAAGGTCGATAATCTCGTAGTTATTGCACTGCAGCACCACACCGACAATGTTCTTGCCGATGTCGTGCACGTCGCCCTTGACGGTGGCAATGACCATTTTGCCGTTGCTGGAGCCTTTCTCTTTGCTGGCCTCGATAAACGGCTCCAGGTACGCCACGGCCTGCTTCATCACGCGGGCAGATTTCACCACCTGCGGCAGGAACATTTTGCCCTCACCGAACAGATCGCCTACCACGTTCATGCCGTCCATCAGCGGCCCTTCGATCACCTCGATCGGGCGGGCTGACTGCTGACGCGCCTCTTCGGTATCCTGCTCGATAAACTCAGTGATGCCTTTTACCAGCGAATATTCCAGACGCTTTTTCACGTCCCAGGCGCGCCACTCGGCCTGCTGAACGTTGGCAGATTCATCCGATTTGCTGCCGCGGTATTTTTCCGCCAGGTCCAGCATGCGCTCGGTGGCGTCGTCGCGACGGTTAAGAATTACGTCTTCTACCGCGTCGCGCAGCTCTGCGGGCAGGTCGTCGTAAATCGCCAGCTGGCCGGCGTTGACGATCCCCATGTCCATCCCGTTACGGATGGCGTAGTAGAGGAACACGGCGTGGATCGCTTCGCGCACCGGGTCGTTACCGCGGAACGAGAACGACACGTTCGACACGCCGCCGGAGATCAGCGCATGCGGCAGCTCGCGCTTAATGTCCTCGCACGCGCCGATAAAGTCCTGGGCGTAGTTATTGTGCTCTTCGATGCCGGTCGCCACGGCGAAGATGTTCGGGTCAAAGATGATGTCTTCCGGGGGGAAGCCCACCTCTTCGGTCAGAATTTTATATGCCCGGCGGCAAATCTCGATTTTACGCGCGCGGGTATCGGCCTGGCCCACTTCGTCAAAGGCCATCACCACCACGGCGGCACCGTAGCGGCGCACCATCTTCGCGTGGTGGATGAAGACATCAACGCCCTCTTTCATCGAGATAGAGTTGACGATGCCTTTACCCTGAATGCACTTCAGCCCCTTCTCGATCACGTCCCACTTGGAGGAGTCGATCATGATCGGCACGCGGGCGATGTCCGGCTCACCGGCAATCAGGTTAAGGAAACGCACCATCGCCGCTTCGGCGTCGAGCATCCCCTCATCCATGTTGATATCGATAATCTGCGCGCCGTTCTCTACCTGCTGACGCGCGACGTCCAGCGCTTCGCTGTACTTCTCTTCTTTGATCAGACGTTTGAACTTGGCGGAACCGGTAACGTTCGTACGCTCGCCCACGTTCACAAACAGGCTGTCTTCGCCGATGGTCAACGGCTCAAGGCCGGAGAGACGACAGGCAACCGGAAGCTCGGGCAGCTTGCGCGGCGGCAGCCCGGCCACGGCGTTGCTCATAGCAGCGATATGTTCAGGCGTGGTGCCGCAGCAGCCGCCGACGATGTTCAGAAATCCAGACTCGGCCCACTCGCGGATTTGTGCCGCCATGGTGTCGGCATCCAGATCGTATTCACCGAAGGCGTTTGGCAGACCGGCGTTCGGGTGCGCGGTGACGTAGCATTCCGCAATACGCGAAAGCTCCTGCACGTACTGGCGCAGTTCATCTGGACCCAGCGCGCAGTTCAGGCCGAAGGAGAGTGCGTCGGCGTGGCGCAGGGAGTTATAAAACGCTTCGGTGGTCTGGCCGGACAGGGTACGGCCAGAGGCGTCGGTGATGGTACCGGAAATCATGATCGGCAGGTCAACCCCCAGCGCCTCAAACTCCTCTTTCACCGCATAAATCGCGGCTTTGGCGTTGAGGGTGTCGAATACCGTTTCAATCAGGATCAGATCGGAACCGCCTTCCACCAGCGCTTTGGTCGATTCACGGTAGGCAGCAACCAGCTGGTCAAAGGTGATATTACGAAACGCCGGGTCGTTGACGTCCGGTGAAATCGACGCGGTGCGGTTCGTCGGGCCAAGCACCCCGGCAACGTAGCGCGGTTTATCCGGCGTGCGGGCCGTCCACTCGTCGGCGCAGGCGCGCGCCAGCTTCGCGGCTTCCAGGTTGATTTCCGCCGACAGGGATTCCATCTGGTAATCCGCCATGGCGATGGTTGTCGAGTTAAAGGTGTTGGTTTCAACGATATCCGCACCCGCTTCGAAGTAGGCGTTGTGGATATCCTTAATCACGGACGGCTTGCTGAGCACCAGCAGGTCGTTGTTCCCTTTCAGGTCGCAGGGCCAGTCGGCAAAGCGTTCGCCGCGGAAATCATCTTCACTCAGACGATAGCCCTGGATCATGGTGCCCATGCCGCCGTCCAGCACCAGAATTCGTTCATTTAACTGCGCACGCAGTTGCTCTACTTTGCTGCTCACACTTGCTCCCGACAACGCTCAACAAGGCCAAAAGGCTGCGTTCCATACTGGCACAATCTCGCAGGGCGGAAAAGTCGCTCAGCGGTAACATGAGACATGTTCACCATCACTCCTCCGATCAGTCAGGATAACGGTTGCAAATTCACCAAATAAAACGAAAATGATTTCCACGATACAGAAAAAGGAGATCGTCATGGTCGCGACCGTTCCCGCTAAACGCGGCAGAAAACCTGCTGCTGCCACCACCGCACAACAGGGCGGACAGGTTCAATCGCTCACGCGCGGTTTGAAGCTGCTGGAGTGGATAGCCGAGTCGCACAGCAGCGTGGCCCTGACGGAGCTTGCCCAGCAGGCTGGCCTGCCGAACTCCACGACGCACCGTCTTCTGACCACCATGCAGCAGCTGGGCTTTGTCCGCCAGGTGGGCGAGCTGGGGCACTGGGCGGTGGGCGCGCATGCATTTATCGTTGGCAGCAGCTTCCTGCAGAGCCGCAACCTGCTGGCGATTGTTCACCCGATTCTGCGCAAGCTGATGGAGGACTCCGGCGAGACCGTAAACCTGGCGGTGCTGGACCAGAGCGACCATCAGGCGATTATCATCGACCAGGTGCAGTGCACGCAGCTGATGCGCATGTCCGCGCCGATTGGCGGTAAGCTGCCGATGCACGCGTCCGGGGCGGGGAAAGCATTTCTGTCACAGCTGAGCGAAGAGCAGGTGACGGGCCTGCTGCACCGTAAAGGGCTACACGCCTATACCCACGCCACCCTGGTCTCGCCCGTGCATTTGAAAGAAGATCTGGCTCTGACCCGCAAGCGCGGCTATTCGTTTGATGATGAAGAACATGCTCTGGGCCTGCGCTGTATCGCAGCCTGTATTTTTGACGAGCACCGCGAGCCGTTTGCCGCCATCTCCATCTCCGGACCGATTTCGCGCATGACCGATGACCGGGTTACCGAGCTGGGCGCACTGGTAATTAAGGCGGCGAAAGAGGTGACGCTGGCGTACGGTGGGATTCGTTAAGATTGAGTGCGGCCTGACGCCCTCACCCCGGCCCTCTCCCACAGGGAGAGGGAGAAAACATAACGCCCTTACCCTGCGAGCGAGGGAGAAAACCGGATGCAAAACCGCTGCTTACGCCGATATGCATACACATCTTCCACGTGCCCATTTTTGATCCGCGTTTGCAGCCCGCGCCAGTAGCTGGCACGGAACAGATCCTCATGCATTTCTTCGAATAGCGGCCCGATGCGCGGGTCGGCGCACAGCCAGTGGCGAAACTCTTCGGGAAAAACATCGCCCGGCGAGACGCTGTACCACGGCTCGCTGGAAAGCTCATCTTCCGGGTAGCGGGGCGGTGGGATATCGCGGAAATTCACTTCAGTCATGTAGCAAATTTCGTCGTAATCGTAGAACACCACCCGCCCGTGACGGGTAACGCCGAAGTTTTTGAACAGCATGTCTCCCGGGAAAATATTAGCAGCGGCAAGCTGGCGAATCGCGTTGCCGTACTCTTCAATCGCATCTCTTAAAGCCTGACCTTCGGACTGCTCAAGCCAGATATTCAGCGGTACCATGCGGCGTTCAATATAGAGATGGCTAATCACGATTTTATCACCCAAATCGGTGATTTTCGCGGGAGCTTCCTGCATTAACAGCGCCATGAGCGCCGGGTCGACCTGCTGTTTATCCAGCACAAAGTTTTCGAATTCCTGGGTATCCGCCATGCGACCGACGCGGTCGTGCTCTTTAACCAGCTGATAGCAGGCGCGGACGTGCGCGGCGGTCATCTCTTTCTGCGGCGCGAATCTGTCTTTGATCACCTTAAATACCCGGTCGAAACCCGGAAGCGTAAACACCAGCATCACCATGCCGCGAATGCCGGGCGCTTCGATGAACTGCTCATCGGCCGTGGTGACATAGCGCAGGTACTCCCGGTAGCTTTCCGTTTTGGCGTGCTTCTGGCAACCGATGACCATATACAGCTCGGCGGTGGTTTTACCCGGCAGGATCTCACGCAGCCACTCCACCAGCGCGGCAGGTAACGGTGCATAGACCATAAAATAGGAGCGCGCGAAGCCAAACACGATGCTGGCCTCGGCGCCGGTTGTCAGGCAGGTATCGACAAACAGTTCCCCGTCGTCTGTACGGTGGATCGGTAACAGAAACGGCACGATGGCCGTAGGGGTAACCAGTTTACCCACCATCCAGGCAGCTTTATTGCGGTAGAAAAGCTCGTTGGCAACCTGCAAATGGCTGTGGCTGAGCACCTCCGCGCCAAAGGTTTCGTTGAGATGGGCGTGGATATACCCGATATCCCGGGTTTTATTCTCCCAGGGCAGGCGCAGCGGCAAATCCGTTAGCACGCGGTGCAGGAGCTTTTCCCATCCGCGATCGGGAAAGAAATCTTTCGCCAGCGGACGCGGAATGGTACGAAAGCGCCGCTCGGGCTGGGAGCTGAAGATAAATAACCGCTCAGGAGATAATGAGCGGTGGTCAAATAACCGGCAATAGACGGAGTTGAAAAAGCTCTCCGCAATCTCGAAGCGCGGGTAATCGGGTAACAAATGGGTGTAGTGCTCTTTCACGCGCAGTAAAAATTCCGCGTCCGGGCTTTTACCGTCGGTAATACAGCGCAGCTGCTCCACCACCAGACCTACGTGGTGGTCGTAGAGATGGATACGCTGCTTCATGGCCTGCTGAACCGCATGCCAGTCTGCATGTTCGAAGCGCTGCTGCGCGCCGGAGGTTACTTCAAGAAAACGACCATACTGGGCATCGAAGCCCTGCAAAATAGTTTGGGCAATCAGCAATTCCAGACCACGCGACATATATTCCCCCTCACCCCAACCCTCTCCCCGAGAGGGGAGAGGGGGAAAAGATTAGAACTGTGCTTCTTCCGTTGAACCCGTCAAGGCGGTGACGGAGGAGGTGCCGCCCTGAATAATCGTGGTCACATTATCAAAGTAGCCGGTGCCCACTTCCTGCTGGTGAGAGACGAAGGTATAACCATCTTTGCCCGCCGCAAATTCCGGCTGCTGCACCTTCTCAACGTAGTGCTTCATGCCCTCACCCTGGGCATAGGCGTGCGCCAGGTCGAACATGTTGAACCACATGCTGTGGATGCCTGCCAGAGTAATGAACTGGTATTTGTAGCCCATGTCGGACAGCTGCTGCTGGAAGCTGGCGATGGTTTTGTCATCCAACTTTTTCTGCCAGTTGAAGGACGGCGAGCAGTTGTAGGCCAGCAGTTTGCCCGGGTACTTCGCATGAATAGCATCAGCGAAGCGTTTTGCCAGCGCCAGATCCGGCGTGGACGTTTCACACCAGACCAGATC
The DNA here is from genome assembly GCF_034107425.1 of Enterobacter sp. 148H3. Taxonomy (NCBI): domain Bacteria; kingdom Pseudomonadati; phylum Pseudomonadota; class Gammaproteobacteria; order Enterobacterales; family Enterobacteriaceae; genus Enterobacter; species Enterobacter sp. 148H3. The sequence continues at coordinate 52,000 of NZ_JAWNEI010000019.1, forward strand.
CGCGTAAGGCGCGTACGCCAGACCACGGCTGATAGCCTGCTCGATACCTGCGTGGGTACGATAGAAACCTTCACTGGTGCGCTCGCCGGTGATGAACTCGCTGTCGTACGGATCGCAGTCAGAGGTGATCAGGTCAGCCGCGTCCGCATCGGTACGGGCAATGACCAGCGTCGGCACGCCGAGCACGTCAGCAGCCAAACGTGCGGCAACCAGCTTCTGAACCGCTTCCTGTGTAGGAACCAGCACTTTACCGCCCATATGTCCGCACTTCTTCACTGACGCCAGCTGGTCTTCGAAGTGAACGGCCGCTGCACCGGCCTCAATCATCGATTTCATCAGCTCGAAGGCGTTCAGCACGCCGCCGAAGCCCGCTTCCGCATCCGCAACGATCGGCAGGAAGTAATCAATAAAGCGCGGATCGCCAGGTTCGATACCGGCAGCCCACTGGATCTGATCCGCACGGCGGAAGGTGTTGTTGATCCGATCCACGACCGACGGCACGGAGTTAGCCGGATAGAGCGACTGATCCGGATACATGCTGGAGGCCAGGTTGGCGTCCGCCGCGACCTGCCAGCCGGAGAGGTAAATAGCCTCAATACCCGCCTTCGCCTGCTGCAGAGCCTGACCGCCGGTCAGCGCGCCGAGGCTGTTGATGTAGCCTTTTTTGGAACCGCCGTGCAGCAGTTTCCACATTTTCGCCGCGCCATTTTGCGCCAGCGTGCATTCCGGATTGACCGAGCCGCGTAATTTCACCACTTCCTCAGCGCTGTAAGGACGGCGGATGCCTTCCCAGCGAGGTTGTGTCCACTCTTTCTTCAATTCTTCGATTTGTTGGGTACGGGTTTTCATGTGCAGATGCTCCATATTGTTATGTGGTGGATTACGCCAGGAAGCGGTAGCCCGGCAGGGTCAGGAAGTCGATTAAGTCATCTGATGTGGTGATTTGCTCCATCAGGCGCGCGGCGTCATCAAAGCGTCCGCTGCTGAAGCGGTGTTCGCCCAGCTCGTCCTGGATCACCCGCATCTCTTCGGCGAGCATCTGGCGGAACAGGGTCTTGGTTACCGGTTTGCCGTTGCTGAGCGTTTTTTGATGGTGGATCCACTGCCAGATAGAGGTTCGTGAGATCTCCGCCGTCGCGGCATCTTCCATCAGGCCGTAGATCGGCACGCAGCCGTTGCCGGAGATCCACGCTTCGATGTACTGTACCGCAACGCGGATATTGGCCCGCATCCCCTCTTCCGTCCGTTCGCCCGCGCACGGGGCCAGCAGCTGTTCTTCAGCCGTTGGGGCATCGTCTTCACGTGTGACAAACAGCTGGTTTTTGTTGTCGCCGAGGACGCGGTTGAAGACCTCCATTGCCGTATCGGCCAGGCCGGGATGGGCAATCCACGTGCCGTCGTGACCGTTACGGGCTTCAAGCTCTTTATCGGCTTTCACCTTGTTGAGCACCTGATTGTTGCGCTCTGCGTCTTTGCTTGGGATAAAAGCCGCCATGCCGCCCATCGCAAAGGCGCCGCGCTTGTGGCAGGTTTTGATCAGCAGACGCGAGTAGGCGCTCAGGAACGGTTTATCCATGGTCACGACCTGGCGATCCGGAAGCACGCGATCGGGATAGTTTTTCAGGGTTTTGATGTAGCTGAAAATATAGTCCCAGCGTCCGCAGTTCAGACCGACAATGTGGTCACGCAGGGCGTGCAGAATTTCATTCATCTGGAATACGGCAGGCAGCGTTTCAATCAGTAGGGTAGCTTTGATGGTGCCGCGCGGCAGATTGAAACGATCTTCCGCGTAGCTGAAGACCTCGCTCCACCAGGCTGCTTCCTGCCAGGCCTGCGTTTTAGGCAGATAGAAATACGGGCCGCTGCCCTTCGCCAGCAGGGCTTTGTAGTTGTGGAAGAAATAGAGCGCGAAATCAAACAGACTTCCCGGAATGGCTTCCCCACACCAGGTGACATGTTTTTCAGGCAGGTGCAGGCCGCGCACGCGGCAGATCAGCACCGCCGGGTTCGGTTTGAGCTGGTAAATTTTACCGGCTTCGTTGGTATAGCTGATGGTGCCGTTCACGGCGTCGCGCAGGTTGATCTGCCCCTCGATGACCTTACGCCAGTCCGGCGCCAGGGAATCTTCAAAATCGGCCATGAAGACCTTAACGTTCGCGTTCATGGCGTTGATCACCATTTTTCGCTCTACCGGACCGGTGATCTCAACGCGACGATCCTGTAAATCTTCAGGGATGCCGCGGATTTTCCACTCGCCACGGCGAATGGAAGCGGTTTCCGAAATAAAACCAGGCAACTTGCCGTTATCAATTTCCTGCTGCTGATGAATGCGTGCCGCCAGCAGCTTATTACGCTGCGGCGTAAAGCGGGTCACCAGTTCAGTCAGAAATTCTACCGCTTCTGCCGTCAATACCTGCTGTTCTTGCTCACCATACGGCTGGGTAAAGGCCAGTTCATCGACCGTCGTTGCCTGTTGAGTCATTACTCTGCTCCTCATCAAAGATCCAAAATCACGCTCCCGATGCGAACGAAAGATCGTTGGGTAGTTTTCGCTCAGCAGAATTAAGACTATCTCCATTTTTTCTAAAATCAAAAACAATTTCCATTTTAATTATAAATAGCAATTAATTTATTGATTTTATTAAGATTAAAGTTTTACAGAATGGTGAGTTATATTTCGGAAATAAAAAAGGCACCCGAAGGTGCCTGATTTGAATAGCTGAAACGCTTTAGGATCGTTTAGTGCAGACGATTACTCCAGCGTTGGATTCATGTGACGCAGATCGTATGGTGTGATCTGGTAGACGTAATAGTTGAGCCAGTTAGTAAAAAGCAAATTCCCGTGGCTGCGCCAGGTCGCTCTTGGTTTGTTTTGTGGATCGTCTTTCGGGAAATAGTTGTACGGGACATCCGGGTTAAGACCCGCTTCGACATCACGGAAATACTCTGACGCAAGGGTGTGCGGATCGTATTCAGGATGTCCGGTCACAAAGGCAATGCGCTTATCTTTACTGGCAAACAGGTAAGCGTCCCCATCTTCCGTTTCGGCCAGGATCTCCAGATCGGTGTAATCACGAATCAGCTGGGCCGGGAAATCGGCGTAGCGAGAATGCGGGGCCAGGAAAGAATCATCGAAACCACGCGTCAGCAACGCATGTGGATGGAGAATGTGGTGTTCGTATACGCCGGAGAGCTTTTCAGTGCGGGTTTGCTTGGGGATGCCATAAAGAATATTCAGTGCGGCTTGTACCGCCCAACAGACAAACAGCGTGGACGTGACGTGATCTTTTGCCCACTCCAGAACCTGTTTGATCTGCGGCCAGTAGGCGACATCGTTAAATTCAACCAGACCGAGCGGCGCGCCGGTCACAATCAGTCCGTCGAAATTTTCACCCTGAATGTCATCGAAGTTACAGTAGAAGTTGTTCAGATGCTCAGAAGGCGTGTTACGTGACTCACGGGCATCGATTCGCAGCAGCTGAATATCGACCTGCAGCGGGGAGTTCGATAGAAGACGCAGGAACTGGTTCTCTGTTTCGATCTTTTTTGGCATCAGATTGAGAATAAGCACCTTCAGCGGGCGAATTTCCTGACCTGTCGCACGTGAAGTCGTCATGACAAAGACATTTTCTTCACGCAAGAAATTGACGGCTGGTAGCTCGTCCTGCACCCGAATCGGCATAGCTTTATATCCTCACAGCATACGTATAAACGTTTAGACATCCAGATAGCTAACGATACCCAGAAACGGTTTGAATGTCGAGTCTGCAAGCGGAAGGTGAGAAAGTTTCAAGGAGAGAATGGTACGGTTTGATGCCCTCACCCCGTCTCTCTCCCACAGGGAGAGGGTGAAAAACAAAAGCAAAAAACCCCGCACCTTTCGGTACGGGGTTCTTCTATTTTGATGCCTGGCAGTTCCCTACTCTCACATGGGGAGACCCCACACTACCATCGGCGCTACGG
>NZ_JAWNEI010000020.1:0-45439 GCF_034107425.1 Enterobacter sp. 148H3
ATTCATAGTGACTCATTAACAGAAGGTTTTTCATTTCACAAATTAAACATATTAGAATGCTCAAAAAATAAAATAACGTTCCCAGAATCTGTTGTTTGGGCTTTACTATCCATCGTCATTTTTTGCCCAATTAATAAAAACGAAAGAACTGAACCAAATTATTGGTTAGGGATGTATGAGAATCGTCTTGTTATAAATGATTTTTGGGGAGATGAAAAAACAGCCAAACGCGTTGCAAGTAATTACCCCCTACCGAAAATAACATTAGAAAACTTATCAAATCTCTTAAATAATTAATCATTTTCTAACCTCACCATTACTTTTATCTAACCCTGAGAAGATCCGAATATCTTGTGGTGTAACGAGGAGAAAGCATTTCTCGCTTCATCTGCCACTGCGGCTGAATGCCCTGCCCGGCAAAGTAGAGCGTTCCTCTGCCGTCTCGGGCATTGAGTTGATCCAGAACCTCCATCAACTTGTCGCTTCCGGCTCGCGGCGCGTTTTCATCGAACAGGTTCAACTGGGCCACCCCATGGCTGAAGAAGTCTCCCAGCATGATTCCAGCCTTTTGATAGCGATGGTCGTCCTTCCAGATTTTGTCCAGGCACTTTACCGCGGCGTTGATAATGTCGCGGGAATCTTGGGTTGGGGTGAGAAGCTTCATTGAAGCGCTGTTACCGTAATACGGCTCATTAAGCGCAAATGGTGAGGTTTTCACGAACGCAGAGATAAAGCGGCAGTACTGATGCTCGCCGCGAAGCTTTTCGGCGCCACGCGCCGCATAGCTGCAGATAGCCTGACGCATCTGCTCATAGTCCGTGACGCGCTCTCCGAACGATCGGCTGCAGACGATTTCCTGCTTAGCTGGTGCAAACTCTTCCAGATCAAGGCATGGCTCACCCCGAAGTTCGCGAACCGTTCGCTCCAGCACGACGTTAAAGTGTTTCCTGATAATCCAGGTACTCTGCTCTGACAGGTCTAAAGCTGTTTTAATACCCATCGCATTAAGCTTCTTACTGATTCTGCGACCAACGCCCCAAACATCCTCTACAGGCACGATAGCGAGCAATCGGCGCTGGCGGTCGATATTGGACAGGTCAACTACCCCGCCAGTCTGGCGCTGCCACTTCTTCGCGGCGTGATTGGCCAGCTTAGCGAGCGTTTTTGTCTGCGCAATTCCAACCCCAACCGTCAGGTGCGTACGCTTCAGAACCGTAGCGCGGATCTCCTTGCCGAACTCGGTAAGGTCTCGGCAGTTGCGAACACCTGTCAGGTCGCAAAATGCTTCGTCGATACTGTAAATTTCAACTTTGGGGCTCATTTCTTCGAGTGTTGTCATCACCCGGTTCGACATATCAGCGTAGAGCTCGTAGTTACTGCTGAAGCAAACAACCCCAGCGCGCCGAAATAAGTCCTTTTGCTTGAAGAAAGGCTCCCCCATCGTAATTCCAGCCGCCTTGGCCTCGGCACTGCGTGCGATTACACAGCCATCGTTATTCGAGAGAACGACAACCGGGCGCCCTCTCAGGTCAGGTCTGAATACGGTCTCGCATGATGCGTAGAACGAATTCACATCACAGAGCGCAAACATACTCAGCTCGCCGATTTGACGATGAAAGTAACAACGCCGAAAACGTCCAGCGTATCTTCGCTGCCTACAACAATCGGACTGTAGGCGCTATTCATTGGGATGAGTTGGACTGTCGGGCGTAGCTGCAGGCGTTTAACAGTAAATTCCCCTTCCACCGCGGCGATGACAATGTCACCGTGCTCAGCTGTGCGCGAGCTGTCCACCACCAGCAGATCACCATCGCTGATCCCGGCTTCGATCATTGAATCACCTGCGGCTTTGACGAAATAGGTGGAGCTCGGATGAGCGACAAGTAACTCATTGAGATCGATACGCTGTTCAACGTAATCAGCTGCGGGACTTGGGAAGCCACACTGAACTAAGTCACTGAATAGCGGGAGAGCGATAATTTCTCGCAGTTCTGTTGGCCTAATGAAGTCCATTGCGCACACCTCAAACACTGTTTTTATATACAGTAGTTTTCTTTTTGAGGGTTCGCAATACTGCGGATTCCTTTTGGCTGTACAAAGCTTCACCGCTTCGCTTGTAAGTTTCTATCTCTCTTCGAATTATAACCTTTGTAAATTTTTCGAGTTCGGACTCAGATGCGTATATTTAGACCAACCCTGAGTGCTCTCCGCCAGCAAAAGGCATTGGGCATTACTGGCATCACCGCTACTTACTACCAAACTGGTTGTATAACTAACCTACCTTACACTGAAAAATTAGTAGGTTAACCAGCCGTTTATTATCTATTATCATTCCGGCGAATTGATAATCGAAAACAGGAGTAAGAGCTTGCAGATTTGCATGATGGATTATGGCCGGCTGTCGCCAGATGGGAAAACGCTCAAGCTGGACTGTTATGGTATTGGATCATTTGACGTTCTGTCAGGGATCGAACGATATATCAACAATCCTAACTGCTCAGATATTGAAAAAGCCGCGATTCCACCCGGTACTTACTGGATTGTTGATCGGCCCACTGGTAGTTTCGTTAACCAGGTGAGAGCTGAAATAATTGATCTGGCACACCTGTATAAAAACCATCACTCTGAATGGTTCGGTTTGTACAGTGCGCAAACCATGAGCGATTACGTCTATGTTAACGGTACGAAACGTGGCAGTTTCAGACTCCACCCTCTCAATACTGATGGTTCTGGTGTATCGTGGGGCTGCATCACCCTTTACAGAGCAGCCGATTTCCAGATTCTTCGTAATTCATTACTCAAACGGAAAAAAGTGACTGTACCCGGCGGAAAAGGATTAATGGCATACGGGCGTATTGATGTACGTGGTGTTCCTGACTTCAGTAAATGTGGTGTGAGATGAAAATCATAATATTCGTTACTTTGCTTATTGTCTGTTTTATCCTCATCCCAGATAGCTGGATTAATGATGTTTTCATGCAACATCTTCGGATATCAGGTGATGGAGAAGAGGCCATGAATCACTATGATTTCACAATAATTTTGATTAAATTTTCTCTGTCCGCATTAATAGCGTTCTTGCTGATAAGACTGAAGAAACTTCTGAAGAAATGATATTTGGTCATCAGAATTATCGATGTCGCCGCTGCTTGTTCTTTCGATTGGGCCGCGGCGCTAAATTTCCATGACTAAGAAAATTTTTTCTTATGCTCATCAAGTTCTTTCTGTGTTTTTTCCAACTGCTTAATGCTGTACTGGAGCGCCAGCATCGTATCGAGCAATAACACATTGGTATCAAGTGCTAACGTGCTTGTCTCATCGAAGTAGTTTGGAATCTCCTTGACATACTCTTCATCAATCTCCCGGATGTCCTGGGCGATCACCCCGCGCCGTGTACGCCCTTCCGTGTCATCCTTATAGATAAAAGTACATGGCAGGAATTTTTTAACATTCTCATAGGACTGCAAGCCATCGTTGTATTGAATATCATCCTTTAGCTCTCTGTCCGATATTGCAGATTTTGTGAAAGCATAGGAACCTCCCTGGTTACCGGAGCCGTTGCAGACTAAATCACCTGTAGACATCGAGAATGTCCAGATTCTGGCACCGTAATCACCGTTATTTGCCGCCTGCATCAATACAGTCTGAGGCCATGAAGCATTACCAGTTCCAACAGCGCCAAGGCCCGTAGTTAGCTCAAAGCCAGAGCCATTGTTATATCCGTTTGTATACCCGAAAATTGCACTAACCGCGCTGGAATCGTTGGCTACAACTTGCTTATAACCTGGAGCATTGAGCGCATTAATATACGGTCCGGCAGTGCCATTCTGACTGGTAAGTTTTCCACTGACCGTTACCCCGCTGGAAATAGTCCCGCCGGTCTTACCGTTGATGGTACCAAAGCGCGAATCATCGCCGGCGGCGACCGTTCCCGCCACTGCGCCGACGTCCCTGATTGCGCTGTTTCCTAAACCGAGGTTTGTGCGAGCGCCTGATGCGGTTGTCGATCCGGTACCGCCCTGATTAACAGGTACGGCCCCGCCGCTCTTAGTCGCCATATTGTCAGACAGATATTTCCATGACGGGCCGGTGAAGGTAGTGCCGTCTGGCAGCTTCACTGTGATGTTTCCGGCTGCGCTGTAAACCTGCTGCCAGTTCTGTTTGTCGTAATTCAGTCCACGCAGCGCTTCAGCACTTTGCGCCACTAGCGCAGCAGTGACCATGTTCAGCGCCACGCGCGGGACCGCTGACCAGGCCGCGCCGGATTGAGTAGGCCCGGTAAAGTTGCTTACAAGCGTCAGTTGGGTATTGCTCTCGACTGATTTCACCGGCAGCGTATAAGGAACACCGCCTACAGTAGAGACAATGAAGTCACCTGCGGTGAGTTCTGTTGCGAATGAGGTTCTGGAACCGCCAACAATAGCGGACCCGTTTGTCAGGGTGATGGTACCTGCCGACATAAATGACTCCTGAATTCAGATAATAAAAAACCCGCCGGAGCGGGTTTCGTGTTGTTCATTTTGAACAGGTCGACCTGGTGAAGTTGTTTTTGCTCACCCATCGCCAGTTGAAGGGGTATCCAGCTTTGTATTCAACCTGGTTTGCAACTTGTCGCACACCATATATCTGTACGGTTTGTTCTTGCCCACCTAAAAGGGTCACCGCCTCACACACAGGAAGCTGTTTCTCAAAAATCTTTGCTGAGCAGGCAGAAAGAAGACTGACAATTAGCAAACTGCCGAGTATTTTATTCATTTTTTATCCCTGAGGTAATTCGTACTTTGAAACTTAACCTGACGGGAAAATTAATGAAAATAGATTTAGTAGTTCAATGTCGACTAATTGATCGTTTTAAACGATCAATTAGTCGTATGTTGCAGTATTAATAGCCGTGAGCGTTATTCCTGTTGTAGTGCCGCCAGCAGGTGTTCCCCCCGCAATTTGATTTCCAACAGGCCAGAACCTGGTCGTGCTACCGTTGAAATAGCACCCCGTGCATGCTGTTACGTTGATAATCACTGGCTGCCCACCCTGAGAGGTTTGCCATAACGACGAGCCGAGAATTCCAGGAGCCACAGCATAGGAACCACTTAGAGTGACGTCGAGATTAATTCCCCCTGCGCCTGGAGTTCCCACGGTCACCAGGTCGGTCAATACCCGGCTTTCGTTTGTGAGAACCACTCGCCCGCTGGCGTCCCAGAACGCTATTCCCCACTGTGGCAAAGGCTGAGGAAAGACAGCGAAAACGTACACAGTCAGGGTGAATGTTTTTGAACCAGTATAACCTGCTGGAGTTGATGCGGAGGCGCTTATTACGCTTCCATTTCTGCGAACCCCCAAATATACAGCCTGAGACGGCCCTGACACACGACAGAACGCAATGGCCGGATAAGAGGGGTCGACAGGAATATCTATTGCTGCACTGCCGTTTGTGTTGGAAGCAACTTCAGATCGATTATAGAGACAAAAAGGAGTGGAATATGGCGTCACAAAAGGATTGCCATTGTCCATTAATATATAAGCACCATAATCAGCCATTAAGCTGGCTCCATAAAAACGACAAGTTCACAGGCTGATGAGGGGTAATTACCGATGCCAGCTGTATTAGCAGGCGTCACGGTAATAGTGTTGCCAGTTGCCTCGATATGCCGCCCAACAGAGGTAGTACCTTGATCGAGCGAAACAACAAAGCCAACCTTATAGCCAGGCGGAACAGTAAAACTCCAGGAACCTGAATTTTGTGTGTAAGCGAGTTGAATTCGTCCGACAACAGATACAGGCTTAATACCATAATTGTTCGGATTGCCATTGGCATCCCATGTCTGAATGCCCCACGTCATTAAAATACTCCTGTAAGTTTACCAATCTGTACGCGGAGGACACCGTTCGCATCCCTGATGCTGTCAGTAACGTTCGTGGTCTTTCTTGCGCCCTGCCCATCGCTGCCGTAGTTTTCCCAGGTACCGCTTTTGTCCAATTTCCACCCGGACTGCCCTAGTACGTAATTGTTGGACTGGATGAAGTTGCCAATTTTAGCATTGGTGATCGTGCCATCCTGAATAAACGCTGAGCTGATAAAGACCTGACCATTAACCACTGCGAACGGTGAATACTGGGTATCACCACTGCCACTCATCAGCACGAACTGATTAGCGTTAAAGCCAACACGGGTAACTACCGGCTTACCGGCCTCAGCAAGCACGGCAATCGACATCCCGGCGTTGTACATGACACCGTTTATCCTCACGCCTGTTTTGAGGGTGTAGATTGCCGAAGCGCCGGAGGCATCAACAACGGCTGTAAGCTTGTCTTCCAGGGAAGCGGTGACGTTGTCGATCTGCGCCTGCACCTGTGTCGACATTTCGGCCATTGCCCTGTCCACCTCAGCAATAGTCGTTTTCACAACCAGAATATCGGCGCGTACCTCTCCGTATTGCGCCCATTGATGTTCAACTGTTCCGTGGTTGGCCAGCGCGTTCTGCATTGTGGCTTCAAGATTGGTATCAATATCGCTGGTCAGGCGGTCGCCGTCGGCCGAGGTAAGGAAATCGTCTGCAATTTCACCCAGATAATCATCAGCATTATCGTTAGACATCCCCCTAATCCAGTCGGTATATCCGGACTCGTTACCCGTTCTGTCAACCAACTGCGCGCGATACCAGAATTCCTGCCCGGCTTTCAGCCCGAGCTGAGTATATTCAGCTGATGGATAAGGTACGTCCGATAACAGCAACGGATCGGAAAAGTCACTGTTGGTCGTGTACTGGATTTCTGTTTTGAGGGTATCGCCGGTGTTTCCCGGGAACCCCCAGTTCAGACGAATACCCCAGTTAATGCCTGTAGCCATGAAGCCCACTGGCTTGGGCGGATTGCCCACTTTGCCGGTCAACGTCTTCTCATCTGAATATCCCCATCCGGAAGAAATTTCCGCTGCGTTGATAGCGCGCACGCGCACCAGATACCGTCCGGTGTAGATGCCGGAAACGTCAAAGGAAGTGGTGGAGCTGCGAGGCACGTTAACCCAGTTCCCGTCGTTGCGGCGCCACTGCGCCTCATAGGCGATGGCATTTTGTGCCAGATCCCAGCTCACTCGCATGGTTTCGACGCTGATATTCTGCTGAACCACCGAAAACGAGCTGATCGCGATGTTGGCTGGCGGCGACTGGTTACCAGGAGGAATGACACTCACCGGCCGCTGATCAATTACAGCACCCGTATCGATTCGGGCATATTTATCCGGATCGTGATTTGCCCCCGTGATGGTATATGTCCCGTCATTATTATCGGTGACACTAATTACCCTGTACTGCTGCGCGTAGAGTTCATCAGATTCAATTACCCATACAGCTTCGGCCTGAGGAGGTTCACTAAAGGCGGTTGTCACAGTGACCATTTCACCGGACAGGGACTGAATCGTCCGGGATTGGGTAATACCCGACGGCAGGTTTACCATTATCCTGTCACCGGCCTTTGCACTTGGCACCCGATCAAGTTTGAGTACACGACCATTAACCGCGGATAATCGACCGCCTAAATCTCTCCCTGAAAGATTTCGGTCAGAAACAGCAATTATGTAGCCAGGCTGAGGGATATTGCCGTCCAGACCAACGTCGAACGTTACAATCCTATCTTTATTGTTGGTCAGGATCCCCCAGCGCCCTTTTCTGTTAGCCTCAGACTGCCGGGTGCAACCGATGGCGGTGATCTCAAGCTGGTTGAAACCATAGCGCGCCACCAGCGTCTGCTCGAAGACTGGCTCCATTGCATCAGCATAGCCATTTGCCGGATCAGACCAGGATACAAGAGCGTTTGTGTAGCGACTTTTGGTTGTTCTGCTGGAATACACAAATTTGCCGTCAACTACGTTAGCGTGCGTGTAGGTAAAATCGACATCTCTGGGCATGTCTGCAAGGGCAACAATCTGGTCGTCTCCCCAGTACGTCATACCTCGAAAAATGGCGGCAAAGTCTCGGAGGACGGTGTAAGCGTCATTCCGATCCTGAATGTATACGTTGCAGGTGTAACGCGGTTCAGTTCCGCTACCACCCTTACCATCCGGTACCGGTTGATCACAATATTGAGCGACCTGATAAAGCGTCCATTTGTCGATATTGGCTGCCGTTAGCCGATTACCAAGGCCGAAGCGGTCAGTGACCACCAGATCGTAGAATATCCACGCAGGGTTATCCGTCCATGCCCACTTAAATGCGCCCGTCCAGGTGCCGCTGTACATTCGTGTTTCAGGGTCATAGTTATCGGGCACACGAATAACACGCCCGCGGGGCTCGCAGGAAATTTGCGGAATTGAGCCATTGAACTGGCTCGAGTCAAATTCGATGTACAGAAGCGCGGTATTCGGATAACGCAGTTTCGCGTCGATTACTTCCGTAAAGCTTTGCAGCGTCATCGTGTCGCCAATCTTCGCGCAATTGGCATCGGCTGTAATCTTGCGCAGCCTGATGGTCCAGGTGCTGCCCGCCTGAGGTAAATCAATACGGTGGCTGCGTTCATAGCCCGAGGTGGTTTTCCCGGTCACGCTGGTATTTAGCACCGTCTGCCAGGTGCCGCCGTCCGTCTGCAGGTCAATCGCATAATTAACCGAGTAACCGACCAGATCGCCGTCGTCCTCCTGTTTGAAAAGCGAGGGCCATTTTAGACGCAGGCGAACAGCTGAAAGCTGCGTATTGGTGAACGTGCGCGTCCACGCTGTAGAGCTGGAAACTTCGGTACCTACATTGATTTCGTTTTCAGTACCTGGGATCCCTTGAATGTATTTTTGCGCCTGAGTTCCAGAACGAAACTCCCAAGCCACACCGCTGAAGTTCTGTGAACCATCTGAGTTCTCAAGAGCGGTGCCATCGAGATAAATATCGCGCGCAGTGAGGCCACCAGCAAACTCCCCCTCTCCCAGCGCGAGAAGGATTTTTGCCTTGGCTACTGACTGCAGATCGTCTGGCTGTTCTGTAGGAGTTCTTGAGCTTGAACTGCCGCCCTTGCGGCCTTTAATAGCGGTTGCTATAGCCATATTGCGCCCATAAAAAAAGCCACCCGGAGGTGGCTTATTGAAATGTGTTTAATCTAGTAGAATTCAACTTTCGTATTCGCTGTCATTAGTACTGGCTTCGGCACAGGATTCCCTGCGCTCTGCATTGTTACTTTACATATTTCAGGGACAAGCTTTTCACTATAATGACAAGTATTCGTTGCTGTATAACCTTCCGAGTAAACTGATGTGTTTATGATTTTATAATCAAGAGGCTTCCTGTCTTTATCAACATAAGATATTTCGTTTTTAGAGAGAATCTTTCCAGAACCATAAAACTCAGAACGTATCAAATTAGAATTATCATCATAAAAATGCTCAGATATTTTCTTACCCAAATAATAAGTATCTTTAATTAATCCATTCGAGTAAAGACTATATCGCAACTCGTCACCATTTTCATTTTCACTCAAAATATTACATTTTTCATCGAGCTGTATAGAGAAAGGTTTACCATCTCTCTGCCCAACAAGACTTCCATTGCTATTTTTTAGATTTGTTTCATGACCAGACGAAACGTTATCAAGATCTAAGCTTTCGACACAACCATTCTTAGCTAGTCTGATGGCGATTTTATAAGTGACCTTACCATTTTCTTCAACATTAGTATCTAATGATTTGACAGCTCCTTTAACTGGATTGAAATCAAACATAGTAGATAAATTATAGAGGAGAGGTATGTAATGGTTATCAGCTAAAGCCATCCCTGAAAATAAGGAAGTACAAAGGAAAAGAGTAGGTATTTTTTTCATTTTTGAATCTAAGCTCAAGTTACCCCATATTAAGTAAGCCCATTACAGCATGCTTACTGCTGATCTTCAACATAGATACCGGCGGAGATGATCGCGCCACCGATGCGGCGCTTGCCGTAAAGGAGCGGCACAGGATTACCCTGGGCTGTCGTATTGGTTACTCCCCCAAAGGCATAACTGGCCTTGTTGTCTGCCGATTGCTTGCTGGCAAGTCCGGTTGTCTGTGGAGAGAGCATCTGTACGACACCGCCAAGGGCCATCGCAGCGCCAAATTGCATTAGAGGAACGCCGACAGCACCACCGCCAAAGTATGACGCCACAGCACCAACTGCGACCAAAGCCACGCCTAAGATGGTCTGGAAAACTCCACCACGTTTACTCCCGAGGATAACCGGCGCGATACGGATATCAGCGGTACTCTGATCCATAGAGAGTTCATCATCGTTCAGGTTACGCTTTCCACTGAATACAGCGTAAGTAAGCCCGCGCTGCTTACTAGTATTCAGGAAACGCTCAAAACCCGGCACGATCACACACAATGCACGAACGGCTTCTTTAGGCGAAGCAACAGAAAGTTTGAATTCACGACCAAATGTTGAGCCAAGTATTCCATAGAGGCGTATGGTTCTCATCGGCTGACCAGTTAAAAATGTCATACATGCCTCCATAGTCTCTCTTGACTAAGAGAGACTGTTAATGTTGATAGACTTTTTGATGTTTTTAACACGCAATCCAAGAATTCAAATCAACTTACTTATTATTGGCTGACGGATTAGCAACTTCTGGGTGTTTTTTATTGAATTCTATAAAGCTACTTGGGCATTCCTTTGAAAGTAAATAATAATTTACTAAACATGCATCCGCCTTAGCTTCATCGCTCGAATGATACACACCATCTGCCAAAGATAATGTCGGAGCTAAATACCTGGCTTTAATCAACTCTTGCCCCAACGTCAAAGCATCCTTAGAAGTAGCTGCTAAACAAGACGTAAGAGCACCGTCAAATAACGTCTTATTACCTTTGCAATTTAAGGATGCATCTAAGAAGGACTCATGTAAATCGGTGCGCACTTGAATAAATGCAGGATCAGTAATATTTGAACCAGCCAAGATCCCTATCAGACCTAACCCACCTCCGATTGTAGCAATGGCTGAACCATTGGCGAGGTTCAAATCTCCCCATACCAACCATCGCATCAGGAAAAAACTCATTGCTACGGATGTTATCAAATATCCAAACCCAGTCCATAGATTGTGACTGTGCCCGAAGAAACTCAAGCATGCAAGCCCGACCCCAACGACAAATGGAACGCAGACCACGACCATTTTAATATAAAAATTATTCAAGTTGACAAATGCCACATTAATATCCGTTAATGAAGTAAATTGAACTCATTATTATATAAACTTCGATTGATGGCGAAGGATTTTGCTTGTCCTCTCACGCCAATACCCACCATAGGGTACTCGCTGGCTAAGATGTCCATATAGATGATGCAGAAGCATATTCCCCTCCAGTAAGATTCCTGAATGGTTCCACTTATTCGATTCCACCTGCATGATGATCAAATCGCTCGGCATCGGTGATCCACTGAATTCGCGGAAACCGCACTCATACCAGCAATCCTGATAGAAATTGTCCGGATAGCAGTCCTCCCACCACGGATAATCAACACGGTAATCTTTCAATTCGATACCATTTTCCTGCCTGTAATAGCTCATCACCAGTCCCCAACAGTCGTAGTGTCCGAGCACAAACGGGCGCCCGAGCAACGGTAATTCACCGCGGGGAGTAATGGTACGAAAGTCTCCTTCAGGCCAACTGACAATATGCCAGGGCAGCAACGTTGCATCGCATTGAGCCTTGTCCAGTTCGCTTGGTTGGGTCGTCGCGTCGGGGTGGCTATGTACGATTCCCGTTATCGTCCCCCAGTCTTCAGCAGCAGCGTAATCCTCTGGCGCAAGGTGAAACTGTTCCGTTGGTTCGGCAGCCAGATTACGGCATGGGAAATAGCGTTCCACCCGGCTTTTCTGCGCTATCACGCCACAGCATTCGCGGGGATATTCTTTCGCTGCATGCGCCAGGATGTCCTGAATTGTTTTCTGACGCATATTAGCTCCTGATTAAAGATGTTCCCGGAAAACCACCGAAAGGAAGTTCACTGTGTTCACCACACCGAAGCTTGCAGGCGGTGAGCGTGCCGTTGCATTCATCCAATGAGGGATCGCTTACCGGATTGTTGTTTCTGTCGAAGTAAAGCGTGCCGGCATAATCGCACCCATCGCCGGTGCGGTACCTATTCCGGATGCACCATGTGCAAAGGGAATGCAGCTGTCTGGTCGGGATCATCAACCCCTGCAGATCCATCGGGCTGGTAAGAATAAACTCGATACTTTCACCGGGAAGCTCGCTGTTTTTACCGTCGATATAGAAAACCCGCTTCCTCACCTGCAAGGGATCTGCTGTTGGATTTCCATCAGGGAAATTACGCACATCCAAGTAATGCGCAAAAGTGTCATGAATCGTAACTTTGGCCTGCAGCATATCGTCATAGGCCAGACAGAGCGCAGTGATAGAGCTGTCAATGTTGGCAACGGTGAGCGTCGGCTGGGCGCTACTGCCATCGGTTGACGCTTCCAGTCCCTCGAGCTTATATGGCCAGGCACCATACTCTTCGCCCTGCCACCAGATACTCTTCGCCTTTAACTTTGATTCGTCGCCACCAGCAGCCGCAATCTCTTCGTCAGTATGCGGGATGTTATAAGCGTGAAAGCGCAGAACGTCGTCCAGACCAAACGCAGAACCGTCTACCTCAAGAAGACGTATTTTCTCACCCGGTTCGAGACGTTGATAATCTTCAGTAATCATGGTGCGTATGCCTGTTTGAAGGTTGCTTTTATGGTCATCACTTTGCTGGATAGCGGCTGGACTTTAATGGAATCAGCTTCAATCCGGTATAAACCGATTTCGCCGACAGGAGACGTCCAGATAAAGGATTTTGTAATGTGCTTGCGGCAAAACCTCAGCGCATTGAGCATCTCAGTTTTTTTTCCCGTTAAGGTCATCGGCCATGACTGTTTTTCAGGGTTGATGCCTTCACCGGCGATCTGTTCAAAGCCGTCTCCGAAGGATGCAGAACGTGTTGCATAAGTGAACCCCCCTTCCATTCCCGCTTGAATCTGGGTTCGCCAGGTAAATGTTTCGATCGCCACCTTTCCTCCGGGCATAAAAAAACCCGCCGAAGCGGGTTAACTAGATACGTCAGCTCAAAGGTATCTTTTCTTTAAATCTTCAAGCCTGCTGTTTTCTTGCTCTGTAAAGCCAGAAGCATCAAACATCGCTTCTTTATTTGCACCATTTACTCTCGTTACTGTAACTGTGAAGACCGCATCAGCTGGAGCATCAACTTGGCCCCATTCAGAAAACTTATTCGGAGCCAATGCCCAAGTAGCTTCTTCACCCGGTTCAAGCCCGCCAGCAATTTCGTAGTTAAAATCTTTTTCCAGCCATGGAACTGAACGTCCATCGCTGGCTATCACTCCATTGAAGTACACACGGGAAATAGCTTTATCTGTATTGTTTTTCACAACAAGGCGAATAATAGGTTGTGGCTTCCCATACTCTTCAGGTTCCAGGCTAAATCGAGATGATAGAACCTGTACTTTTTTGAGTTCTTCTTTGGCCTTCTCAGAGTCAGCTTTTTTCTGTTCAAGTTCTTTGATTTCCTGAATAGCCTGCTCTTTCTGCTTAAGTTCCCTCTCGGCAGTTACTTGCTGAGCATAAGAGATGATTTCCTCTCCAGTTTTGCCAGACAGGGGCTCGCGCATCTTCTTGCTTAGATCTTCTTTGTCACTTTCTGACGATGCTCGCATCAGATCAGCCATATTAATGTTACTGAACGCTACGACCTTTAAAGCATTATCAAATTCCTCCCGTTTATTTTCCGGAAGTGATTCTCTGACCTTGGCTATAGATGATTTCATTGCGTCATCAGTTGATGAGTCAATTTTAGGTTTATCGCACCCGGCTAATAAGAAGGAAAGAAATAACACACCTACAATTTTTTTCATGTCCCTATTCCATCAGTAAAAATTGAGATTAATCCTATCAGGAATTGGCATAACGGCAAAATCTGCGGAGGCACTTTATCTTGATTTCGTTGCATTCCAGATGAGACCTCCAGGCTGGAGCTGTTTGGCTATACCTGCGCGTACTGACTGATCAATGGTCTGCTTGTAAGCCCGAGAAATGGCGTCACTGTCATCAGAAGCCTGCTGCTGAGTGTTCTGGTTAAGAACGATCACGGACGTTTGAACGGTTACGCCGCCAGTTGCCGAAGATTGCAGCCCATACATCGGGGCTGTGCCAACATAACCGCCGTTTGCATACCCCTGAGCTCCACGCATAAGGGCATAGAGATTGCCGACACCTAATACACTTGTCGCTTCCTTCGTAAAAACAAACTCACCGCCGTGTACCACGCCTTTCGGTTGGTATTTACCGCCATCTCCCGTGTAGCCGCCTCCATCAAAACCGGGGACCAAACCACCACCTGAGAAACCAAAGAACGCGCCGATACCCGTTCCACCAAAGGCTGACTTCATTGCATTAACCAGGGCCAGTTGCGTCAGCATCTGGGCGATGCCCTTCAGGAAGGTAGTCAGGAAGTCTGAGAAGTTAGATTTACCGGTGCTGAAGAAATCAGTCAGGGTGCTGGCCATCCCGGTGAAAGCATTACTGGTAATCGTCTGAACCTGCGAGTAAACATCGGTCGCGCTGTCCTCAAATTCAACCCAGCCCTTTTTCGCACCGGTCAGCCAGTCGCCACGTAACCTGTCCTCTGCATCATAGTAATCATTCGCCGCTTTAAGCTGTTTCTGGTATCCCTCATCATCAAGCGAACCTCCAGCATTCTTCCAGCCAGCGGCAAGCTGACTTTTCGCGAGTTCACGTTGTGCCTGACGGTCACTCATCCCGGAACCGTTCACTAATGCAGCCTGCTTCTCTGCAATCTGAGTGACGTATTTCTGCGAGGTATCCATTCGCTTGTTCAGCTGTTCCTGTGCGGTAATCTGATCACCTAACAGGGCTTTCTGCCGTGCCAACTGAAGCACCTGGTCTTTACTCGCCAGCAGGGATTTCTCCTGCTTTGTAAGTGAACGTGAACGCGAGTCCTCCTCCAGCACCTGAAATTTCGCTTCAGTCGTCCACAGATCTTTGCGCTGCTGGCTGATAGTGTCGTTCAGCCCTTTATGCTGCTGCAGCGCGCGTAACTGTGCCTGAAGCGCCAGCAGCTCGGCCTGGGCAGCATCCGTGCTGCGATCGCCAGCCGATAAAGTGCCCTGCTTTCCGGTTTTCGTCTTTTTGCCAAAAGCAGCAACCTCTTCCCGATCCTTCTGGGTGGTTGCAGTACTTATCTTTCTGGTCGTATCGAGGTATTTACCTGCACTGATATCAGCGGCATCCCAGTCTTTTTTCAACTGAGAGACGCTGTCGCCATAAGCGCTGGCCATTTGTTCGTTATAGTCCTGCCATCCCTGCAAAGTATCCGTTTTCGCCCAGTCGGGAATGAGATTAATCGCAGCCGCGATAGAGGAAGAAATGATCTGGTTCAGCTTCTGGAAAACGATCGCTACGCTGTAATAAATTGCGTTGAATTCCTTCAGTGTGTTTGATGCCAGCTCTGCTACCCACTGACCGATATTCTGCATGGCCTCAGATGCCCAGTCTTTGATATCCAGCCACAGGCGACCAAACGGTGTCAGCGAGTCATAAGCCTGCTCTCCGCGCTCAGCCATTGTGTCGCCAAACAAATCCATGGCCTGTGTAACTGCAGCAGTCTGGTCCTTCTGCTTCACCAGCTCATCGATGTGCTTAAGCTGCGAAACAGTCAGGAAGTTGTATTGTTCGTTTAGACTCTGAAGGGCTTTAACCGGATCCTTTTCAATATCCTGATATGCCTTGGTGATGTCCTGCGCCGACACAATACCGGTTTGAACTGCAAGTGCCGCAGAGCCCGCCGCTTTTTCGAGCTGCTGCTGTGTGAGCGAGCCCATGCTAATCAGTTCAGTCATAAGACTCTGAACGGTTTCTACAGTAGCGCCAGTAGAGGCAGCAATCGACTGAGAGGAAGCCATAACCTGGAGCGCTGACGTGCCTGCAATGTTGCCTGTCCTGATAATGGCCTTGTTAATTTCGTCGTAGGCTGTGAAGTAGTCCGCTCCCGCTTTTGCAGCAATCAGAACAGCACCTGCCAGACCACCAATGGCCACTCGGGCAGGAGTCACCATCGACAACATCGCTTTCAGAGCATTGCCTACACCGCCAAACGAATCGCGCAGCTGGCCGCCCTGCTGAATGGCTACCATATAAACTGGCATACCGGACGCTAATGAAGTTACGATGTCGGTCATTTGCATTGGAAGATAACGCATCGCGTTGCGGTATTGCCCCGCGCTGATCGCTCCTGACTTCCACGCTTCTTCCTGCTCTTTCAGTCTGGCGATCATCGGTGCAGCACGATCGGACACGCCAAGTTGGGCTGCTTTTAGCTCTAACAGTTCTGCGCGCGTTTTCCCGATTGCTGTGACCTGCTCTTCCAGCGAATCGATAAAGGTTTTGCCCGCTGCAGCTGCGCGCTGCGCTGCCTGTGCCTGTTCAATGCGAGCCCGCCCCTCTGCGGTCTCAGACTCCATGACCTGCGCCAGTTTAGCTCGGGTCGTCTCAAGCACGCTGTTGTAGCGAGTAAAGTCTTCATCCCCTACCAGCCCTTTACCGCGAAACTTCGCCAGGCTCTCCTGGATCGTGTCCAGTTCATCCAGCGCCTTGTTGACCGGGCTGATTTTATTCAGCAGGTTCTGCAGCTCCTGGCGCTGTTGCTTCAGGCTTTCACTGTTTTTCTTTTGGTTATCGATACCGGTACGGAACGTACTGTTCAAGTCATCCGCTTTACCTGCCGCGGCGGACGCGGTCTCCTGAAAGCGATCCAGTGCCTGGTTACCACGCTCCAGCTCACTGGTATTTACACGCAGGGAAATCGTGGCGATATCGTTACTCATTCCGCCCTCTCTTTATGCATAATTTTTAGCGCAGCACTTTCCATCACCCGGATATCAGAAAGCGCGGTTGCCTCGTCGTCGACGTGGTGCAGGCGCATCACCCAGGGCAGCACGTTATAATCAAGCCCTAATGCGCCTCCCATACCCGTGCGCCACTGCGTACTGACAGCCTGAAACACCAGGAATGAAGGCCATACATCTGGCCAGACGTCGATGTATTGATCGTCATAGTCATCCGGCGTAAGCCCGTAAGGCGCCAGGTCTGCCGCTGTGGGTTCAGGCGTATAGAACGCAGAGGCAACCGCTATCAGTTTTTTTCGCGCTGCCCCATCAGCTCTCGATAGTAGGTTTCCGGGATGGCCTTCATCGCCGCCGGATAGTTCTCGAGCAGCACCGAAAGGTTTTCCGCGTTGAATGCGTCGGGAAGTGCCCAGCCAGCAATGATTTCCATCAGAAAATCAGTGGCGGTTTTACCTTCGAGTTTTTCGAGGTCAGCCAGTTCTTTAAGTGGCTTGTGGTTGAACGTGAACGTCAGCACGCCATCCTCATCGCCAGCGCGGGGGATCGAGACATTGGCCTTGAATGTAGGTTTGGGCTGAAGGGTGAATTTGGTCGCCATCGATACCTCTTAACGAAAAAAAGCCTCCGTGATGGGAGGCATGGAATAGTGAAAGCTCTGACGGGTCAGGCGGCAGCGTCAGTCAGTTTGTAGAACGTCATCGCCGGTGACTGCAGGTTCAGCACCACACTTACTGTCTCTACCTCGTTAACCGCAGTAGTTGGCGTATCGTCAAAGGACGCCGTGGCCGCCCAGTAACGGTTCTCCTTCGCCTTCGGTACGTACATGTAAGCCGCCACGGTCTCTTCGTCTTCATCCAGCTGGCGCAGCAATGGATATACCGGGAGAGTTGAGTCGTGAGCGATCGAGTAGGTCTGAGAGACAGCGGATTTATAGGTATTCAGGTTGCGCTGGCGATCATCGCTGAGGAACTGAATCTGTGTGGTGTTCTGATCGCCACCAGATTTCGACACCTCAGTAATTTGCGGCAGCTCGGTCCATTCAAGTACCTTGCGGATCGAACCGGTACCGCCACCAGCGGCATATTTGTTTTTGTTGGTGGTATTGATATTGCGAAGAGTTACGGCGCTTTCGGCAATTGCATCAATTTTTGCGATGACGTTATCAACACCGGACCAGTTGCAGTTCACATGAACAATATCACCTACCTTGAGAGCGTCCGCTTCACTCACGGTGATCACCATATTTTCGGCGTTCGTCGCCCCGGTGAAAGTAATGGCCGGGCCGTAGCCCGACGCCAGATAAACATGAGCGCCGTTAGGCAATGCAAAGCCCATAATGGTTTCTCCTTCAGAAACGGGAAAACCGGCTCAAGGCCGGTCAGTTGTGGGACATCAGAGGGGAATCAGCTGGTAATGTCTGCCCGATAATTCAGGCTGACAGGAACGGTGTAGGACACAGGTGTAGGGACGCCGCGGAATATGCCAGGCGCGCTGCTAATCCAGCAGGTAAAGTCTTTGCCTGCAATTTCCTGCCCCTCGGGGAACAAATCCGCCACTCTGCTCGCCAGGGCAACGACGGAGGTACGGCCGGAGCCGGCTGGCGCCACGATATTAATCTGGTACACGCCAGAATAAGTCCGGCAGCGCAAGCCGAGATCGATTGTTCGCGGCGTAACGGGCATATCGTGAACGGCCAGGTACATCTCGTTAGCAGGAGGTGTAAACGGCACGTTCTCCCATGCAACCAAAATGCCCTCGGCATCAGCCCAGGCACCCAGTCTGGCGGCCAGTGCAGATGCAATATCAGGAATCACTTAGTCACCTCCCTGACAGCTTCCTCAAAGAAGCGTTGAAACTCAGCTGCAGTTATGCGGACCATGCCGCCCGGAGCCTGTGTGGAATGCCCCATTTCAAGCGGGTAGGCATAGGGCACGTTGTTGCAGAAATAAATGGCCTTCATCCCGACTTTGAAGAGCGACAGCGTGTAGTTCCCGGCCGCTTTTGTCAGATCACCTGTCTTATCAACCCGGCCTGTCTCGTCAGTCGTTGGCGCATCAAAGGACACCTGCCAGTTACCGCGAAAGCGTCCGCCCGTATACCCCGGCGGTGCTTTGATATCCATCCCATCCACCACCCGGGCTTTTTTCTTCAGTCGCCCGGTTTTGGTCAGGTTATCGGGATTGGCCCGCTGCGCCTCGTTGTGGTCGTAAACAGCGCGATTATAGGAAACGGCTGTCTGGTTAACTTCCCACAACTCCGGGTTGCCCACTGGGGACATCAACACCAGTTGGTTAAGAATTTTGATTCCGACGGCGCGCACCACTGCTTCCTGATTCGTTTTCGCCTTATTAACGAAAGCCGTGATTTCAGCCAGGAAAGCTGCGTTCTCGCCCATGCTAAGCCCTCAGTTGCGCTTTGTAGCAGAGCACCAGCACGGCAGGTTTTGCCGGGTTCGGTTTGACAACACGGTAGGCTGTGCCGTCAATATCAACCACATCGCCGATTTCAATTTCCTGCTCTGACGTAAAAACAATCTGCACGTCGCCGTTAACGATGACCGTTCCATCAATTTCGCCTGGCGCGTATTCGGTCTTCACGCCCACAGCAGTAAAACGGACCGTTTCAGTTTTATGCTCAACGCCGCCGATAACCGCTACCGAGCCTTTACGGGTGACGTTGTACGTCGCGCCGTTCTGCTTGAGCATGCGGGTCGTTCTGGCCTGCATGCGTTGGTAATCAATCGCCATATCAGGCCCTCTCAGCAAATGCATTGATGGCGTAACCACGACCACCAGCGAGGTCACCCAGCAGCGCCATAACGGCAGGATAGGACGGCGTGAAGACTTCACCATCTGCGACCGCATAGGTCATGGTGACAGCACCTTCCACACGTTCAGTTTTCACAGCGGCTTCGCGAACGCTGGAGAGTAAATCGCCGTCGATTGCCTCTACCGCCAGCATGCACTGTGCGGTTATAACCTGCCGTGGAACTTCATCCGGCGGGAAATCATGTTCATCCAGAACGACATTCACGCGTGGCCATGCCAGAGCCTGTCTCGGGTCAGCTTTTGAGCCAACCCAGTCCAGACCGTCCAGGTAATCCATGGCCTTAATCAACAAAGGTGTGAGCTTGTCAGGCAGTTCAATGCCGCGTATTTCCGCAAATGAGGCAAGATCCTCTTCACTGGCGTAGCTGTTGGCATCAGGAGAGGTGATATCGGTATTGACCATCGAATCATCCTGTTTATGGGGCTTTCGCCCCATTCGTTATTCCCCGGAAGGCGCAGTGAAGGTGATCTCTTCAGTGGTTTTCGCCACTCCATCTACAGTACCGGTTACCGTGAAGGTTCCAGCTGCGTCTGATGTGAGTTTCACCGTTGCACCACCAGCTGATCCAGTCTGAGAACTGGCCGTGCTAAGCGTGCCACCTGTGGACGTCCACGCGACGGTTTTACCGGATACACCGGAGCCATTCAGCGTGTACTTTAGAGAAACAGTTACCGCGTCTGTGCTGTCAGCAGTTGCGGAGGTTTTATCCGCTGACAGCGTTACTCCCCCACCGCGGATTCCAGTTTGATCAGCACGCCTGCCGTAGATTTGTTGCTGGTGAAGTGTTTCTTCCAGTTGCCAGCAGTGCCGATGGCGGTCAGGTCAGGGTTATCACCTTTGGCGGTATCCCAGCTGTAGCCCAGCAGATCAACGTTCACCACGCCTTCAGCACGATAGCCAACCGCAAGGTTTTCCTGATCGTTGATATCGTAGGAACGGAAGCCCGGCGCCTGAGACTCGGTGACGGTAACCGCACCAGCCACCAGCCCAAGGATCGCATCAGCGTCCATGGTGTCGGTCACCAGCACAGGTTTACCCAGCGTGCCTGGCTGCCCGCCGTAAACCACCACGCCCGCTTCTTCGTAGATTTTATTGGCGATCGCCTCATCCACGATGTCGAAGTAAGTGGCGGAGTGCATAACGAAGAGCACAACACGGTTGAACTTGTCGCCGTACTTACGCAGGCCGCGCGTCAGGGTCTTCTTACCGTCGGTTTCAATATCGGCGGTAACCACCATGTCAGCGTTGGCGCCAATAGCAGCCGTTAACGCCTTCAGGCCGTATTTCACGTAGCCTTCCAGCGTCGCGTCAGCCACATCAGTGCCGATCACTTCGGAGAACTCGTCAACCGAGCGGCCGCGGCGTTTGAACGCTTCTTCTGTAGTTTCGTATGGACCGTATTTCCACGGCGCCTTAACGGATACCGCTTCACCGGCACCGATTTTTTTACCTGTAACTTTATCGACAGAGTTCACATTGCGCGATTCAATGGAACCACCAACTTTGTAGAAAGCACGCTTACGAAAATCCCCTTCAATCAGCTCGTTATCCAGCAAGATCGCTCCGTTGGAAGAGGCGTTGAAGATTGCGAGGTTATCCTGTCGTCGCTCAAGGAAAGCGGTCTGCGCCAGGTCGTCATAAATGATCAGATCACTATTAACAGTGGTAGACATGGGTTAATCCCTTATTTCGGAAGTTTGAGGAAGGCCTGCTGGCCATGCTTGCGGATGTAGTCCGCTTTGTCGCTGGCGCTCATTTCGGAACGTTTCAGGCTGCCACCACCGTTTGGCTTGTGCCCGCCCGCGCCAGTGCCTTCAGCGCGTGGGAACAGATGCGGAGCCGTCTCCTTAAGAGACTCCGCCCACTCAAGCGGGCTTAGTGGAGTTTTGCCGTCTTTACCGAACAGAACATCGCCATTTGCATCAACTGCTACGGCCTCGCCTTCGTCGTTGAGCTGGAATGTGCCTTTGGCACGCAGAATCAGATCGTCAGATGCTTCCGGCAGCGCACCAGCTTTTGACGCTGCGGCACGGATTGCGTCGCCCAGAACTCGATCCCGGAATTTGTTGGAGAACGCTTCGGCTTTGTCCGCGCGCTCGTTTGCGGCTTTTATCTGCTTATCGACGTCAGCACGCAGACGTTCGGTGCGCTTATCAAGCACCTCATCGATTTTTCCGGCGGCAATCAGCTTTGCCTCTTCGTCGTCGGAAAAACGCTGGAGAATGCCGCCCACAGCGTCTGGATCGATACCTTCAAAGCGGGACAGGTTTTCTTTCTGCTGCTTAATTGTGCCCAGCAGCTCAGAGTTTTTCGATTTCAGGCCAGTGACTTCGTTGGTCACGCGCTCATCTATCAGCTTCTGGATTTCTGGGGTGATTTCGATACCACCGCCACCGCTGCCCTCACCGCCGCTTTCAGGTGCGTAAAATTTCAGAAGCATGTTTCGAATTAACATAATTTCCCCTCGGGATTTTGCCGGGCCTCGCCCATAAAAAAGCCCCGGCGGATGCCAGGGCGTGAAGTAAGATGTGGTTGTTAGTTGTCTGTGCCTGAGAGCTGCTTCAGACGTTCCAGGTTGATCCATTCACCTTTGTCAGTGAACATATCAGCTAGGTAGATTTCACCCGCGCGGAACAAACGGCCACGCTCGGCACCAAGAACCTGATCCTGGCGTTGTGCTGGCTGGCGCGCGAGCCATTCCAGATACGAAGTTTTCCCCGGTACCTGTCCATCCATGCTGGCACGAGTCCCCTCGTCCATCTCGTCGATATCGATGCCGAGTTCGCGCCACGACTTGAGAATCAGGGTTTCAGTAGAACGACAGCAGAAATGAATTTTCCCGGGGCCCTGCAGGTAGGGAACCTTATGCCCGACCGGTTTGTTATCCAGGGTGTAACGCAGCAGGTCACGAATAATGCAGTCGTGGCTGGTTTTATTGTCCAGTGTAGACAGCCACTGTTTGCCTTTCACGATATCGCTGTTGGCACTGGTGAAGCTGTTGCGCGCTGTGGCAGCCAGATGATTTACAGCTGTTTTAGCGATGCTGGCGGCGTTTGCCCTGCTCATCTGCAGCGCCCCGTCGCGATAGTCTTTGTAGGCATGGCCACGAACATTGCGCGCGATAGTTTCTACCGTGTCGCCAGCAAGATACCCCCTGCGGACGGCGTTCACGATACGCGCCAGCCTGTCCGATTCCAGATTCTCCGCCCACTCACTCAGCAGCCGCCCCTGAAAGGGTTGCGCCATCGCCGCGGCATACACCATATCGGCGGTGATGCCCTGCAACGGATAGTGAGACAGGACCTGTGATGGCAGAAGGGAATCGAACAGGCTCAGCTGATAACTGGCTTCGTTCTTTGCCAGCGCCACCAGCTCACTCTCGAGCCCTGCCTGCATGGTGGCTACGGCCTGATGGTTAAGTTCACGCACGCTGCCCAGTAAACTCTGCAGACGGCTAACGGTGAAGCTCTCAGGAGGCAATCTGTCCAGCGCATCCAGTAGACGTGCCGAAAGGTCAGCGTCCGTCTCGTTAAGCAACTTCACCATCCGGTTTGCCACACCGGTGGCGTAGCGGCTTAACCAGACAGAGTGTGCGATCGACTCATCACGCAGGCTTTCGTTAATGGTGGGCATATCAGCCTCCCGTTATCGTGGGTGCCTGATTGCGAAGTGCATCAATAACCTCGTCCGGACTGTCGGCCGGGTCAATGAGGTCAAGCTTCTGCAATGCGCGAATCATATCGCTATCGCGCAGCGCACCGGACTGCCAGGCATTGACGATTGCCGTCACCATGCCCGACTCGGCAACCTTAGCTATGAATTCCTGATTGATGGTGTAACTCGTCGTTTCACCCTTAATGCCAAGGTATTTCGCACACCATCCCAGCGCCAGCGTATAGGCCTCAGAAACGTTTGAGACGCAGATACCGAGCACCGATGTCGAGGAAGTTTGCTCTCCACTCGCCTGCGTTGCCGTCTTCGCCGTTGCGTTCTGCTCAATCAGTCGGGCGCCCAGCTGCACCATGTAATCGCGCTTACTGTCCATGGCCTCTTTAGCCAGCATGTTCGGCTGCGCCTGGGCATAACCAAACGAGCCCTCCCTGGGAAGTAAAAGCGGTGATCGGGAACCAATTTTCACCCCCTTCTTCTCGAGGTGATCGCGCCAGCCGGTATCGAGCCCAGTCATATACGGCTGAACCTGGCCACAGAACCATACGCTGTCTTCATAGTCAGCGCTGTTTCGGTAATGGCCGTGGTTTATCTCCACCAGCGCAGCCAGCGGTGAATCATCAATTGTGGGATCGTTGTTCTGGGCGCCAACGAATGTGAATGGGATTTCATCCCAGTAGTCGTGCCCTTTGGGCTTAGGGTGGTACTCACTGTCAACTGTGTAGGTTCCGCTTGCGGTGCCACCTGCCCGGCGCCATACCCGGCAGATAAACTTCCCTTCCTGCAGCGCCAGCTCGCGGTACTGGATTTCATCCTTGTAAGCGAAACCATCCGGCTCTTCTACGCATTCGCGCAGGACCACCAGCACCAATTGGTCGCGCCCATTAATACGCTTTGTTCGCCAGTTAATGATGTTCTCTGCCGGGTAGCGGAGGATGATCGCCTCATCGGAGGCTTCAGCGTAATCGACATAAAGCCCCTCACGCGCAACTTCCAGCACGTTCTCAGCCACCAGCTGTGACTGCTGATAGATGCTGGTTCCGGCCCCGTCAGCATTGTCCAGCAGGTACTTCAGCTTTTCAGGACCATTAAACGTGGGGTCCTTGCGATACGCCATCCCAAGCATGCCGATCTTCGTATTGCCGGCAATCGCATAGAACACCGCGCGGCTCAGGTAGTCCTCATTGCGCTTGCGATTGCGTGTGGATTTATCGGTTGGATCGAGATAAGGCAGATACTTATTACCCGCCGCTTTTACGGCCTCAGCTCCTTTGCAGAAGTCCCTGTATTTCCGCCAGGCAGCAGAAGCCGCCCGGTGTTCTGGTCGAACCCAGGTGATGTCGTCATTTGCCATATCAGAAAGTGGTGTCCATGGTGATTGAATATGCCGGTTTCACGATCGGGTAATCCTTCACGATGAAGTACCCACCAGCATCATTGGGGTGATCGTTGTCTGCTGATTTATCCGGTTCGCCATTGGCCGCCCAGATTTGCTGCTCGAGGCTTTCGGTATAAACCGGGCAGTTCTGGACGTTCACCAGATAGCGGCGTTCGCCGTTGGCGTTACAGAACATGGCGTTCATCGAGTTGATACGGTCCTTAACCGGCGGGTTGGCATCATCAACAATGACGCTGAATCCGGCATCGTTGAGCTGAGCAATATCGGTCTTGCTGGCGTTCTGCGATTTGCGTGAGTCACCAGAGGCATCCGGATAGATGTAAATCTCCCGGCTCTTCACGTAGCGTCCATCCTCGTAGCGCCAGAACTCTTCCTGGATGCGCTTAATCATCGCCGGAGTATCGTAGACGTTCACGAGTTCACGAACCGCACGCGGCAGGCCATTACGCTTTACGTGAACAATCGCGGCCATTTTCCCTACGTTGAAGTCCATACCAATAAATAGCGGATCCCCGTCCTGAATCTCGTCAGAACAGTTATTCAGTTTGCGGTTGAAGGTGTGGTAAATGGTCCCACTGTTAAGGTTGGTGAATTTTCCGCGCAGGTATGCCTGAATTAATTCGTCAGGGTAAGAGCTCAGCAGCGATGGGATGTAATCAGGCGGTAGATTCTTCGCATTGTCGAAAGTGCTGGCCTGAATCAGCCCATAAAGGGCCGCCAGTTGGGGCTTTTCACGTACCGCCTTCACGAACTGCTGGTAGACGAACTTGAACCCTTCTGGCGTCGTCGTTACATCGATGCCATTACGCAGCCCATCAACCTTGTAACGCATACGAGCGATAATTTTTCGCCACGCCTGCTGCGCTTTGGCAGCCGCCATGACGTCCAGCTCATCCACCATCGCGTTACCGATTTTGAAGCCGACTATCGAGCCTGGTTTCTCCATCGAACGGCAGATTGTTGTCCCGCGGTACCGTCGCCCCTCGTAGAAGTGAACCTCTTTGTTCCCCTCGTTGATTTTGACGCTCAGCCCCCAGTCGAAGGCCACCTCTTCAATCGTCGGGTAGAAGATGTCACGAATCTGCGGGTACGTCGGCGCGAAATAACCTTGGTTGATTTTAGGGTGCTCCCACATCCCTTTACAGATGCCGCCACAACCCACCCACGTCTTACCGGAACCGAACCCGGCAACATAGGCTTTGAATTTGTGCTGCATCGCGAGGAAGCGCGCCTGAGGAATGTTAAGTGTCGGGCTGATCCCCATCGTCTGCCCTCGCATCCACTACGTTGATATTGATTTGAACTGGGGTTGGCTCGTCGTCCTCACCATCACCCGCCAGCTCTTTACGGAGTTTCTCAATCTCCAGCTGCCGGCGCTCGATTTCAATCTGCTGCAGTCGCTGCGCGAATTCGCTATCCGCCAGGCCGAGGCGCTTCATGACCGCTTCGAACATCCGCTCGCGGCTGATTGCGGTGATTTCGACGCCATTTTTGCCGACCTTCACGCCAGAGTAAGCGAGACGAGAAGCTGCCGGGAGTTTGCGTGTATCAGGGAAGTAAGGCTGGCCAATGCCGTCACCATTGCAGCGCGGGCATTCTGGGTTAGGCTCTCGGGTATGGTCATAGCCGTAACCGCCGGAATCTTCAGGTTCACGTCTGTCACGCTCAACAGCCTCGAGCCTTTTCTCTTCGAATTCAACTGCATCGCGCCACTGGTAGTGATGACCGAAGCCCCAGCAGTAACGACACGCGCCGCGACGATACTGCGAAAGGTGGTTTGCATCGAAGGTGGCGAGCTGCCACATCTGGGCCAAGACCTCATCGGCACTGCCAAGCGTGCGCACAATGGAGGCTTTCTGCTGCTGCGCAATGGCCTGCGCAACGTTAGGATTCGCTATGAGCTGACGACCGTAGTTTGGGTCACTATAACCAGCACGTGCAGCGGCGGCTGTGGCGTTGTTGTCCTTCAGGTACTCCGCGACAAATAAGCGCTGCTGAGCGGTAAGTCCATCATCATCCACCAGCTCATTTGCGCTTTTATCTTTCTGCGCAGTGCGCATTTTTTTCTGCGCAGGTTTTTGCGCAGTTTGCGCAGAAGGTTTTTTGATATATCGACGTGCGGTAGCGTAGTTCAGTTCCTGCGCTTTACACCACTCCTTTGGTGATACGCCGGTTGCGGCATGTTCAGACAGGAACCGTTGCTGAAGCTCGCCCCAGTCCGGTTTTGCCATAACTACCCCTAGTTTAAATCTGTCAATTAAGAGATATTAGTTCCACACCTCAACGAGGTGCTCACAACCGAGCATTTCTTATTTGTAGGTGAACACCGTTTTTCTAACTATTTTGAGTGAAGATGATGGATAGATTTAAGAAAAAGCTAATTGAGCAAATATCATTTCTTGAAAGCTCGTGTGAAAATTACGACAAAGGAAAAACTCATGAAGCGTTTCGAATTGCCCTTAGTCTGCGGGTCATTTTTTATTCAAGCAGTAAGAGTACATCACTGCTCAAGCATCTGAATGTGCAGTTAAGTGATTTTCGCCTCCTCAGTACAGGAGGCATGCCAAAGGAACTGGCGGCTAATTGCATACAGTATTACGGTCTGGGAATCTTCGAGATTGGTGGGTCCAGTGAATCCTCATACAAACCTTCATTTGGCAATGGTCCTGTTAATAAGCTTTTACCACTAAAAGATTGGTGGAAGGAATGCGTCTATATCCTGGAACCTGGCAAGCCGATATCAAGGTATAACATAATGGATGGTGCGGCGAACAATGACGGAGGTGCTCATGTAGATGAGAAACTAGAACCTCTATATGAATCTTTATCTCAAGATGGAGCCTTAGGCACTTTCGAAACGTTCGATGAAAGACTCAAAACTCTTAAAAAAACCCAAATAGTGAACGCTAACCATGTAGCACTAAGACAAATGGCATACGAGGTTTTGCACAGTCCTGATCTTACAAACCTATCCAAATAACCATATGATTTTTCTATAAATACCCTAATCCGCACAACTATTCTACCTGCTCAGGCTCGCGGTTTTCTATCAGTCAAGTGTAGGTTTCGCCTGTTTGGGTGGTTTGCGTGATTTGGTAGATGTCGGGCACTGAGAACCTCTTTATCCGCTAGTGGGGGTATTTGGTTGATTATGCTCTGTAGGGATAATAAAAAATTCTCGTTTAATCATGCCATATAAAAACCCCGGCAGAGCGGGGTTTCAGAATGTCATAAAGAATCACAGTTCTCTTTTAAAAATACGCGCTGAAGCTACTTTATCTGTGCCGTTCATACCATACGGATGCTGTGTATGGTACTTACGAAGCAGCAAATCGCATACTTTCTGATGCATTGAGAGAAGAATTCTATCAACATCACCCTGACTTTTTGCATCAGGGAATACGTCAAAGTTAATCAAAAACAAAAAGTCATCTTCTCCTTCTGGAGTGTGGGCTTCGTACAGATAGCCTTCATCTGCGGATTTTACCGGCGTGAATCCAGTGATAGCCGATGGCTCTATATATTTGTCAATTTCCCTGGAAGGAAGCAACCCAAGAGCATCCTGTACTAAAGTTGTGCAAAATGCCACATCTTGAGGATCATCGAAGTTTACAGCTCGAGTAGCCTGATTTTTCCCAAAGGTTTCAAGTATTTGTTGTTGGCTATAACCTTCTTTATCTAAATATTGTATCCATGGATACAGATGTGCCCAAGGATTTCTTTTCCAGCCCATGATAATTCTCCTTTTATTAAAGAAATCCCATAATACCGGATAAAAGCTTTTCCTGTGAATCTGTACCAGCTCGCCATTTTCAAGCCCACCCGCAGGTAGGCTTTGTAATGGCCTGCTTAGTGAATCAGCAACTCAGGCTGCGTTACCTGCATGATGTGCTCATGTTCGAGCTTCAGTACGCTCTTCTCTTTCTTCCGCTCATTCATCAATCGGCTTCCGATCGTGCCTTTCAGCTTTGATCGCGTTTCTTTGATGGCGTAGCGGTGCTGCATTTCTTCCCCCATGGCAACTCTTCGGCTCAGTTGCTCCGCCATCCAGTTAAAGGCATTGATGTAGCACTCCTTTACTGCGGCAGCTGTTTTTCCAGTGAACCCCATCACGAGCATCATGCATCCGTCTCGGGTGATGTTATACATCGGCTGAACATCACCATTTTTATCAATGAAATCAACGGGCGCAAAATTGCGCCTGGTGAAATCATCAGAGCATTTCAGGTTACGTATGGCGCGCAAAACGTCTTTGTGTCGCTTGCCAAAGTAGTTCGCCACCTTGATTGATGTGGTGATTATCTTGTTATCGAGAGTCGTGACCATTTCACGAAAATCGAAAGCCGGAATAACTGACGGATTATTCATAGCGTGTACCTTTCTTTGAGATGAACCTTTGCCGCATAGGAAATCAGCCCGTCGAGGCTCGCCAGCACTAACTGACTTCCTCAAAGGCTCATTTCAAAGGGTTTGGTTCGACGTGGTTTGAATGCGCTGCGGTGCGCAGTGAAATGCGGAAACAAAAAAGCCCCGCAGATAGCGAGGCTCCTAATATTGGTTGCAACTCACACCAACATACCAAAAACATACTTGAATCGTTGCATTTTGTCTACTTTTCCGTAAGCACATGATTTAATTGAGCACGCTTTTTAAGCAAAACGTTATGTTATATCACCCTACTTCATACACTGGTTGTTGATGTATCCCTGTAAATATCCAACTTGGTTCGTCACTGTGATGATTCTCTCTTTAAGGGTGAAATAATCCCGTTCAGCGGAGTCAGTAAGTCGGGGGCCGGTAGCATCGCCCATGCCGCTGGTGCTGGCCGTTCCGTTCGCGGGACATCTGGCGTTGACGTGCAGCCCACACTTGCCATTGCTAACGCAACGCTGCAGATCTTCAAGCTGAGATTTCGCATCGGCTAATTCCTTCGTGTATTTAGCATCCAGTGCAGCGACATCTCGCTGCCGGGTCTGCATATCTTTGATGGTAGAGTTTGCCAAGCTGAGCTTCTCGGTGGCTTTATCGCGCTGGTCTTTGTATGTGATGGCGTTGTCGCGGTAGTGATTAATCGCCCAGACCATGGAACCCAGCATACAAATTACGACAGCGCAAATGATGGCTGTTAATCGGTTCATTTCTGGCCCCACTCGCAAACTTCACGCTCAATCTCGCGCCGAGTGATAAGCCCCTTCCACTGTTTGCCACCGGCATACGTCCAGCGCTGCAGTTCTTTGCATGCACCCGGAACGTCGCCGGAATTTAATTTTTTCAGCAGCGTCGATCTGCTAAACGCTCCAGCTCCTACGTTATAGGTGAAGGAGTAAAGCGCGGCCCGAGTGGTTTCGGGAACATGGACTTTAATCAGCGGGTCGATAGCTACAGCAACCTTACGCAAATCGGACTGCAGCATAGCGTCACACTCTCTGTCGCTGTAACGGTGGCCGCGGCGAACGTCAGCCCCGGTATGTCCATCACAAACAGTCCAGACACCAACGACGTCTTGATAAGCGTAATAGCGTCTTCCTTCGAGTCCATCCGCATTGCCCAGCATCACAGCTGCAATAGTGATTGCGCTGGCTCCGCCAACAATGGCACCCATCAGCTTATTCCTGAGTGTCGGGTTCATCTCGGCTCCTGCTGCGGCGGTTGTCTTCGCGGATTTTGAAGTAGAGATTTGTCAGGTACGTCATCACTGCAATGATGATACCCACCAGCACGCCGATAGCGTTCCACTGTTCGGGACTGTAGGCATTCAGCATGCCGTTTAGGATGCTGCCGGCTGAAGCGCCGTATGCAGCGCCGGTGGTTAATTTGTCCATGCGATACATGCTCTCACCTCGCTTTGTGCGGGTGTTGGGTGGAGGAAATAAAAAAGGCCGCCGAACGACAGCCTAGTGATGATTTTTACTTTCCGTAGCTACTTTCTAGCTAGGAAAGCAAAAAATTAAAGGATCCTTAAGAAGAGCCATTTACATGAGAAAATAATTAACTATCCACATAGTTTAAAAATGTTATTATTTACATTAAGGCATGACTTTAGCTTAAGTGGATAAAAGAAAGACAATCGGGCAGAAGATGGAATTATTATTGCGGAGAGGAGTGATGTCGTTCTCCGCGCTTTTTTGTCTCAGACGAGCTTGTAATGTTTCGAGGATCGTTTTGCTAAAACACGTACTGAGGTTTAGCACCCTTTCTTAGCTCTGAGGTCTCTTACAAAACACAAGGGAGAAATAAAAAAAAACCTGCTCGGACAAGCAGGCATAAATAGCTAAGTTGGCAATAACTGAGGGAGTGGTGCCGGGTGCCTCCCGGTGGAAATGATCACAGCATTCATTTCCGCGCGCTGGTTGGACACTCTAGAGAAATGTCCTGCTGAACCGCCCCTCCGCTTAGGGGGATCCACCACAAAAACGCTTTCAGAAACATCCATTCCGCAGGATGCTTAAGAAGCATATGTGCAGTATGAAGAATCTGCCACATAATCAGATGAATATATTCATCTAAATGGTAGAGGGAGAGGGCCTTCAATCACCTCAGCTTCTCCGTTGTCGCAGATGTCGTCACCCTGTGTCAGATGCCAAATACCATTAAAAGTAAGTCCCGTCTCAAGATCTTCAGTAACGCCATTGCTGAAGTAAGCAACCTGAATCCTGCCGTTGTGCTGAATCCAATAGAAACCTTCTTCCATATTCCCTCCTGCGTTGTTGGGGAAATTATAAGTCACCGCAGGGTTGAATGATTTTAGATATTCTTAAGTCGCTATTAAGCAAAAAGCCCCACGGAGTTAACCGCAGGGCTTTAAACGAAGGCAATAACCCATCGTTAGAGCAAAATTACCACAGATTCGAGAAAAGTAAATAGTTCACGATAAATTCACGCCCTATTTTGTTATCTGCTTCAGCTGCGCATCAGCCCAGGCCTCTTCGATGTCAAACCTGGTGATGAGCTGATCGTAGAATGGCTTAACAGATTTCTTCCATGTATCGAGGCTGATTGCATCCGTTATCTTCCTTAAAGCTGCGTAAGCCTCCGTTGATGGAATTCGCTCAAACCCCCGCCCACTGCAGCGCTTGCAATCAGCCAGTACCGGAACGCCCTGCTGCTCTGTAAGAGCCTGATTAACAGCTTTCCCGCGGCCATGACAATCTTTACAGGCACAGCTTACTACCTTCTTCCCCTTACACTGAGGGCAGAGAACGCGCGCTACCTCCCTGACCTGCCTGTGCACCTCATACTCAGAAGGACGAATATCCTCCGTGCCCATGTTCAAAGACATCTTCACGAATTTCTTCTCTTTTGCCGGAGTGTGAGACTTCATGCTGTAGACCTCAGCATCAATAAACCCTTCCCCATTGCAGCCATCGCATTGCTTCACGCTGGCGGCGCTGCGGGAATAGTCCTCGAACGCGAAGCTGGCCAACTGATGCATCACCATTGGCTTAACCCCGGCATCCAGTTTGCGCAACGCAGCCACCCGATCGCACTTGGTCAGCGCATACTGGGCCAGCAATTCGATCGCCCTCTCCCGGTCATTGTTGCTAATACCCATCTTCCCGAGAAAGGCGCTATAACCCAAGGCTGCCCGTTCCTGCGTCATGCCCATCGCAGCCATGATATCCGTTCCGGTTAATGAGTCTGACGCCGTAGCGCGCGGAGAGTCGCTAATCATTGTCGATTTGGCGAAGTGATATTTGAGGGTGTTTTCAAGATTCATGCGGTCTCCAGCTCGGTAATGGTGAGTTCTAATTTCCCGCCCTTAATGACAGGCATTTTCACAACGCGATAATCCACAACCTGGCAGTCATCCAGCCAGAATCCCGCCTTGGTTAAAGCGTCGAATGCAGCTTTCTGCAGGTTATCCAGATCGCGGCGCCGGCGGTCGGGCATGTAACATTCAATGCGGATTTTAATTGGTGCGGCCGTGCGGATATTAAGCCGGGCGCTTCGAATGACACTTGCGACCGCATAGCGGTACGCGACGCCATCAGCGCTAATATGTGTACGCCCGCGGTTGTGCCGGTAATACCGGTTATTGCTCGGCGGCCAGGGCAAAGTGATTTGATATGTCTTCACGCTCACCCCCACATCCGGTTTCGCCAGCGGCTATCCGGGCGCGCTGGAGTATTTGAGGTTGGCAGGAATGCACTTACAGTCCAGGTCACGTAATCCGGATTAAGGCTGCGCTCTACTCGCACGCCGCGAGCTTTGTAGCGCTTAACCAATTCGTCGGCCTGTTCGGTGCTGCAGTCGGTATGCTGGAACCAGGTCTTCTTCATTCCATCACCCCGCAAAGCCAAGCAGCTGCGCGGCGACATTTTCGGCCTCATCGCGACTGCGGAATGAACGGGACAGGACCCATCGCCAGAGGACATCGAGCGCAGCTTTATAAAGTTGCTGGAACTCGAGCTCGTCCATGTTGGCGAATGAGATGCTACGAGGATGCTTTTTGAGTGTTCCGTCAGGTAGCTGAATGGCATCAAAGTGCCCTGCCTCGACGATCACCCACGAGCGATAAGCATCGAAGGATTTGCACAGGCTAATGCCATTCGTGACGCGCCGGTAAGCAACCTGCTCAAGATACTGTTCAGCAGCATCGATAAGCGCGCCCTCATTCCCGCCATAAGAAGCCAGGAATTTTGCGTAGCCGGTGATCAGCTTCCTCTCGTTACT
This sequence comes from Enterobacter sp. 148H3, assembly GCF_034107425.1. Classification (NCBI taxonomy): domain Bacteria; kingdom Pseudomonadati; phylum Pseudomonadota; class Gammaproteobacteria; order Enterobacterales; family Enterobacteriaceae; genus Enterobacter; species Enterobacter sp. 148H3. The sequence continues at coordinate 33,446 of NZ_JAWNEI010000020.1, forward strand.
CGAGATAGCCCCGTCGGTTGGTTCCCAGTATTCAAAACCGAGATTGAGAAGCGCGAAAAAGCGCCGGTGAAATGCCGGATTTCGTACCCGCCTGAACTCGGCAACAAGAACATCGCCGAGCCGGGTTTTTGATTGCAGAATATCGCTGGTCTCGGGCGTAGCCGGGATCAGTATTCCTGAATGGTGTTTGATAAGTTGTAATTCTAGCGCCATGGTTATCTCCGTGGCGCATCAGGTATAGGTTGTTCAGGCCTATGAAAGAATAATATCAGACGGTGGTGTAACTCGGTACCCCAGCCGTTTTGCAAATTGCATAAACCCATTGAGAGTGAAGATTTCTTCCTCTTCGAGTAACGGTCGTAATGAAACTATTCCATTTACTCGATAAACCAGATATCTCCCTTCCGCCGGGAAGCTATAGATAACTGCTTTATCGGCCCTTCTGACCACATCGTACCATTGATCATCTGCATTAAAGGCATCTGCACTACACACTATTTCCCCCAGAGCGACTTATTGACGCGGTAAACAGTAATCGGGAACAGCCAGGGGAACGCAAACAGCGATACTCTTTGAAACTGCTCCAGTGAAATTCACGCGATTAATAAAACCACTCGTCCGCGCTTTCCCAGGTCTCCTGCACAATATGTTCGACCTCTTTCTTGTCGCCCCCGAAAACATTCAAACTGTCATTACTGGCACGCTTAATCGTAAGCTGGCAATTGTCGAACTGTTTACTGAGCCTTTTGAACAGTTCTGACTCGAGTGCAGGTATAGCTTCATCAGGAAGTTTCTTCATGCGATCAATGGTTAACTCGATTTTCATTTTCCCCTCCGCAACGAACAACTGTATGCATATACAGTATATTTATAAACGTATCTCACGGATTTTGCAACGATTAAAGAGTGTTAGCACTATGGAGCTCTTGCAGGCTTGCAGGCTTGCAGGTATCTGTATTAAGGACGCTATGGGAGGGAACTCAGATTTGGTCGTCAACAATCAACAGTTATGTTGAATAGCTTTCACCAGAGTTTTGTGCAGTTTCGCTACTAAATTTTGATTTTGAAATGAAATTAATAAGATGAAAATTTGCAAAGGCGATTATGGAGCTTGCTGTTACTAAGAAAAAATTAGTCAGCAAGCTCTAAAACGACATGAAACATTACCAAAGCGTAATGTAATCCAACCGGTTATCGAAATTTACTGAGATGCAGGCACTCTATCATCTTGACGGAAAGCCTCGATCCCGACTTTCTGACCATAAGAAAGTTCAAGTGTGTTGCCATCAGGATCAGCGAAGAAGACATAATAACCTACCGGTTCGCCTGCCTGAGTCGGTTCTTTTCGCAAGATGCCTTCCATTCTGGCCATCGCTACCTTATTGTCGATTTCTTCAATGCTTGAACAAGCTACTCCCAAGTGACCAAAATTACCTAAAGGGGTGTCAGTCACAGCATCAACCTGGACAAGGACAAGCGCAAAAGGGCGAGTTCGGTCACTTAACCATGCGACTTTACGTGCCTCCGGAAGGTCAGGCTCTCGACTGTGTACGACTTCCATGCCAGCATAACGGCCGTAAAAATCGATACTTTTTTCCAAATCTCTAACAACAAACGCAACGTGCGTAAAACCGACATCAATCTCTTTCATTAGGCTAATCCTTTAACTATCTCCAGAATCGCCATCTTAAAAGCTCAAGTTAACTTGAGGTCAAGAGACTTTCAATCAGTGATTTTGCTGGATTTCTTGCACGTATTGTTCAATGTCGTTCAGGGTTGCAGCCTATGCTAACTAACTCCAGCAAAATGAAGATAAGGCCCGCTACACACAGAAGAAAAGATAAAGTTAAAGCCGCAATAAAAACCATTCGAAACTCCATGTAATCATTTTCACTACCAAAATCTTAGAATCAATTTTTACTTTGTCACGTGCGCATACCAGGCAATTTTTATGTTGCAGAGCCAAACATATCTCGCGGGCTTTAACCACGGTTGTTGAATGGTTTTTTGTGAAGCATTTTACTCTTCATGGACAATTTTAATGTTACCGGACTCTTTTTTGTAAATTTTTCAGTTAAATAGCCCTAACTGACCTTTCGCATGCTACTTTAGTAGAAAATCCTTTAAAGTGTGCAACTATGCTTACCACTCTCATCTACCGAAGCCACCTGCGAGCTGATACACCAATTCAATCCATAGTTGACATGGTTAGTGAAGCCAATTCCCGAAATGAACGTGCGGGGATAACTGGTGTTTTACTTTTTAATGGCGTTCATTTCTTACAGCTTCTGGAAGGAGATGAAACCGCTGTAATGCAAATCTATAAAAAAATTTGTATGGATGCACTTCACTTTAACATTGTAGAACTCTTATCCGATTATGCCCCCTATCGACGATTTGGTCGCTCAGGCATGGAATTAATTGATATAAGACTATTCAGTAAAGAAGAGTGTCTGGACAGGGTTCTTCAACGTGGAACAACCCAACATAAATTGCTTTACAACGACAGAGCATTACGGTTTTTCCGTACATTTATAGATTCTGCTGAGACAGACAGCTATTATGAACTTCCTGATAGATTCAGTTGGTTTTTTTCATCCGATCAAATAAATGTATCATCGGTTGATCCCGATATTATCGAAGACATGCATGCAGTTATAGACCCTCTGGCTGCTCAAATTCATTCTTTTGTCTTGAGTGCAAAATCAGATAAAGACGATATAAAAGCCAATAATTTATTTTTTGATTTGGAATCGAAGAGAGACTTGTTAAAAATCGCAGGGAGTTTCATTACCTCTTCACAACGAGTATCAATAACACTCCTGCCTTTAACCTTACTGAGGGTACCTAATGCGATTGAGATATTGCTCGATTACATCAGAGAAAGTAACTTATACCCAGAACAAGTTATAGTTGAGTTTTCAGAGAGCGAAATAATCCCTGAAGTTGATGAGTTCGCGCATTCAGTGCAGATACTCAAAAGTTGCGGTGTAAGCGTTGCTATTAATGACTTTGGTGTAGGAAATGCAGGTTTATTGTTTCTTTCAAAATTTCAGCCTGAGAAGCTAAAAATACACCCTCAACTAATCCAAAACATACATAAAGACGGTTCCAAACAGGCGATACTGCAAAGCTTAATACGTTGCGGCGAACTTTTAGAGATAAGGATTTGTGCAACAGGTGTCGAACAACCAGAAGAATGGATGTGGTTAGAATCCGCTGGGATATTTTGCTTCCAGGGCAATCTTTTTTCAAAATATGATAAAAATGGATCTTTAACGATCTTCTGGCCAGAATCTAATGAGTTTAAAGAATGTTAAAATGAAACTTTAGACATTCTTCTGTGATAAGCAAAGTGTAATGTCCGATAAGTACACAAAGCGGGCGCAGCCAATTCGTTGCTGCACTCACTAATAAAATTTGACATGAGGGACAGCAAGGTCGCTCATACGCGCTGCAGTTGAATTAAGTAGGACGGTATTAAGACTTGTAGTTGGCAACGGTCCCCTTCAAAATGCCGAGGTGAAACTGGTTGTAGCTCTTAGGCAAAATCACTTATTCTTTGCCGCTAACCATGTAGGAGAAGATCCATGACCAGTGAAATCCGCAGACGGGGAAGACCACGGAAAACAGAGAGCACCTATGCAGATACTCGTAATGATCTGATCCGCAGCGGTCTTGAGTTGCTGACGCAGAATGGTTTTCTTGCAACTGGAGTCGATGCCATTGTCAAAAATGCCGGTGTTCCTAAAGGCTCGTTTTATTATTACTTCAAGAGCAAAGAGGAGTATGCGCAGGCCGTCCTCCATGCCTATGACAGTTTCTTCGAGCATAAACTTAAAAAACATCTTCATGAACCTTTATGCCCACCAATGTTACGGCTGGAAAATTTTATCCACGATGCCTGCAACGGGATTAAAAAGTACAATTTTACCCGAGGCTGCCTTGTTGGAAATATGATGCAGGAAAGTCCGGGACTGCCACAATCCTTTATCCAGCAGCTACAAGATGTTCTTGAGAACTGGCAAGAACTTGTTGCTTCCTGTCTGTCCGATGCACTAACTTCAGGCGAAATTTGCTCCGAAATGAACGACAAACAACTGGCAGCTATTTTCTGGAGTGGCTGGGAAGGTGCCGTTATGCGTTCCAAACTTTATAGTTCAACCCAACCTGTGTACGATTTCTGGAACTATTTCAAAGCATCTGTCCGTTACCAGTCGTCGCAGGAAGCAACTGAAGCACAGTAAAAGAGGAGCCGGTAGCGGCCCCTCGTTCGATCTGCAACTCCGTATCTATATTTGGCTACATTCAATTACCGCTCGGCCGCGAATTCCGCCATTCAGAAGTTTTTCGGCTACAGTGATGGCCTCACTTAGCGGATATACAGTCGTCAGGCTATCCAGCCTGGACTCTGGCAAATGCTTTAACGCCTGCTGCCAGATCGCCGCTCTTTTCTCTTTCGCGAACATGACACTGTCAATCCCTTTCAGCGTAACACCACGCAGAATAAACGGAGCCACATTTCCCATCAACTCCATACCCTGAGCCATGCCACAGGCTGCAACAATACTGCCATAGCGTACCCCTGCACAGGCGTTACAGAGCGTGTGGCTGCCGACTGTATCAATGGCAGCAGCCCAGCGTTCTTTTTGTAACGGTTTGCCCGGGCTTGAAAGCTCAGCACGGTTAATGATGTCGTTCACCCCGACCGTTTTATATAGCCACGAGGATTCTTCCGGCCGACCGGTAGAAGCAGTCACATGGAAGCCCATAGACGAAAGGATCATGGCCGCAATACTACCGACACCTCCGCTGGCACCGGTAACAAGTACGGACCCATCTTCAGGCTTAACACCATGATTGAGCAGCGCGTCGACACACAACATCGCGGTAAACCCAGCCGTCCCGATAGCCATGACGTGTTTGCTATTTGCGCCTGCCGGAAGCGGCGTCAGCCAGTCGCCTTTCACTCGCGCTTTTTCAGCCAGCCCACCCCAGTGCTTTTCCCCCACACCCCAGCCGGTCAGCAGGACTTTATCACCGATCCGAAAATCAGGATGTGCGCTGTCAGACACGGTACCAGCAAAATCGATGCCTGGAACCATCGGGAAATGGCGGACAATGGGGCCGCGTCCGGTAATTGCCAAAGCATCTTTGTAATTGATTGAAGAGTGATCAATGTCGACCGTAACATCTCCTTCAGGGAGTTCACTCTCGGCGATTTCAGCAATCTGAGTAGTGTATCGATCTTCGGTGCGGTTGATGACTAGCGATTTAAACACTTTTACCTCGTCTTTCGGGTTGAATGATGACTCATTTTCCGGAGTCTAGAATAATATTGACCGATCGTCTAATAATCAGCGACACTATCCCTAAGTTTCAGTAAAAATCAATTATTTTTATGTTTTTCAGAAAGAAACAGAGCGCGGGGTTGATATACATCAAGAAATTCACGACCTGGTTACGAGAGTAAAGGGGTTCAATGAATCATGCAGAATTGCTACCAGTTGGAGATTGCTCGCTTGAACATAATGAGCCTCACCTGAGCCCTTATGCATTATGAGGTTGAGCCTTGGTCAGGTATGCTTTCGGCGCAATAAAGTGCTGATTTGTGCTGTTGAATGCTTCTTTCAACCCGATGATAGTTTGTGAAAAGGATGAACTTGTTTACACTGTTACCTCCTCCTCTGATGTGCTGACTCTCATGCGAAAAAAACAATTTCGTTTCAGGACTTTGATGTTGATTCTCTCTGTAGGAGGGATATTACTCACCTCTTTATTGTTGTTGAGCGCTTTGACTATCTTCCAAAATGCAAATATTGAAGAAAGCCTGCTTAAGAGCAATGTGGCCTATGCACGAAAACTGGCCGATACGACCGATCAATATTTAAGCACCGCTCAGCAGGAGCTTTCTTACAGTGCTGGATTGATTAAAGATCTTCATGACCGAGTCCGGTTACAGGGAGAAGCTGATCGACTTCGTCTTCAGTCTGGTTTTTTCAATTCTGTCGTCATTGTGACAGCCAATGCAGTAGTTGCCGCAACCTCTCCAGAAAGCCTGAAATTACTTGGTGTAAAACTGCAATCAGAGGCCAGTCGTCAAGCCATCACTACCCAAAAAGCATTTATATCCCAGCCATTTATTTCAGTTGCAGGCAACTATGTCGTTTTTCTTTCACAACCAATTATTTCAACTGATGGAAAATATCTCGGTTATCTGGGCGGCACAATTTATTTGAAAAAAAAGAGTATGCTTAGCGATCTTCTCGGCCAACACTTTTATGGAAATCAAGCCGATGTAAGTATAGTCACTAAAGATGGCCTCGTTATTTTTAATAAAGATCCTAAATTGATTGGTAAAGTTATAGATTTTGAACCTTTATCTCAAGTTCGTTTGACCAAAGAAGATAATGGTTATTTCACAGAGAGTCAAAAAGGAAAACAAAATCTAATTGGCTACGCAAGCATGCAGAAAGCCGAATGGAAAGTCTTCATCTCAGGAACTTCGGATAATGTGTCCCGCATTCTATTGGAAACCATTATAAATGCATTCTGGTTTACTCTTTTCATCCTTATACTGACGACAGGAACTGTAATTTTCTTTTCTGGTGTAATATCCCGCCCCCTTGAAAAACTGGCCAGTTATACACGAACTAATGACAGTGAAAAAGCGCTGATGAATCTTGCTCATCTTAATACTGGTTATCAAGAAGCCGAACAAATAAGGGAAGCTTTCAGTCAACATTTAATAATGATGACCAAACAGGTGAGTCTCTTGAGTGATGAGGCGATGACCGATCAATTGACAGGACTATATAACAGAAAAGGTTTCTATTCCCGAATCAAAAGGCATGAACTAACGGATAAACATGCAGTGATTGCCATCGACATTGATCACTTCAAAAGAATCAATGATCGCTATGGCCATGAGGGTGGCGATTCAGTCCTGGTGAATCTGAGTAAAATGCTCCGACTGTTAACAAGTCAAGATGACATCCTCTGTAGATTCGGTGGTGAAGAGTTTATTATTTTTCTGCCTAATGTGACTCTGGAGGAAGCCTCGACTGCAGCAGAACGTATCAGAGGACTCGTAGAGAATACAACCTTCCCGGGCTCTATAAAAATCACACTATCCGCAGGAGTTGCCGAGTTATCACAGTGTGGTAGTGACATTAAAAGAGCCCTTCATTGTGCTGATTTAGCTATGTATGCCGCAAAAATGGCCGGACGTAATTTGGTGTTCTACAGTGACCCTGATGGCACCCATATTTACGATAAACCTGGTAATGGTGATTAGGCAACATTGACTAAACTCGAGAGCTGCTAAATCACCTGAAGGTAGATTTTACGGTCATACACAGGCTGAGACGTAAGCTTTGCGCCAAGAGCGGACGTTTACGAAAGAGGTCTTTGCTCAAACGCAGCGAAGTTTCTCTAATCTAATATCGGATTCGCTAACATTTCCTTTCTCAATCCAGCCCAGCCGCCTATAAAATCCTGCCGCGCGGCTGTTTTTGTCGGTTTCAAGCCAAGCCACCTCATGATGTTTGAAAATTTCCTGTTCTGCGAGTCCAACAAGTATGCGACCTAAACCTCGGCCTTCATATCTAGGTAGAACAAATGCCGCAAAAAGGCATGCTTCATCAGGCAAAATCATTGAAAAACCAGTCACTTTCCCATCATCTTCAGCAACCCATGCGCAACAACTTTTTTCAATCATATCGGTGACAACGCTCTCGGTAATTCCCATCCGCTCCATTTCTTCTCGACTGAGATGATTTTCTTTAACCGAAGTCCTGACGTCAAAAATACCCTTTATATCAGAGGGTAGAGCTAATCTTGTCCTAATATTCATCGTATTATTCCATTCATGATACTGTGTAATTTAGATGATTAACACGCTCATAGCAGATCAACAGCGCCGCATTTCACATTAGATCTGTGCAGGGGAAGGAAGTTGCATCCCAACGATTGTCACTTTAAGAGTTAATGTTCGATTGTGATGAGGGCAAATACTATGCTACTGGATACGTTAAAAAGACTCGAATGTTCTCTTCATGGCAGCAGGCGGAAAGATCGGAAATGGCTTGAACAGATACTCCATGAGAGATTTAGCGAAATAACGCGCTCAGGAGTATTAGTTGATCGTGTACAGACTATTGAAGCCCTTTCGGGGGAAGACAGCGCTCCAGCTATTCTTAGTAGAGATTTCCGGCTTATCATCGTTAGAGATAATTTCGCAATATTGCATTACAGCACGGTCCATCCAGATGGAAGTCATGCATCCCTTCGTTCTTCATGCTGGGAAATCTCTGAGAGCGGGCAATGGAAATTGGTATTCCATCAGGGAACACCTGAGGCACAGAGCATATAGTCGTCATATTCAACGTCCGCTCCTCGTTTACAGCAGACTAATTCATCCCTATACCCTCCCATCGGCCTTCATCCGCTCGTATTTGGCTTTCAGAAGCTCCGCCGGTGTCGGCCCTTTCGGCGATAGCGGCGCAGTCAGCGCCCGACGAACAGGCGGAATCTGCTTCCCGGCCAGCACCCGTTTTTCCCACATGTCCAGAATATCGCTGGCTTCACGCTCGAGTTCTTTATGGCTCAGTTGGCCATCGGTTCCCCGGCGCCACAGTTCGAGGCAGATGTGATAATAAATGGGTTTAGGCCACGGATACTGTTCACTGCTCGGATACCGGAACACCAGCTTGCGCCACTTCCAGTATTCGGCCATGACGTCAGCAGTGGTTATCCCCATCACACAGCAACCTTCCCTGCACCACTTGATGAACTGGCCAGGCGAAGGCAGGAACGGGCGATCCTGGCGACGCACCATGCGCATGCCGGCTTCAACCTGCTCCATGGTTGTGATCCCGTTTTCTTTGAAGGCCAGCACCCACTGGCGGCGGATCTCGTTCACGTCTTCTTGGCTGCGATTAACCAGACTTGCCGGAAACGCGGCCGCCAGCTGTACAAACAGCCCGTTGATAATCTGGGCCACCTGTTGCGTTTGCTCGCGTTCGGTGTACTGCTCAGGCATGTTGTGCGCTACCCGGCGAGCCTGTTCCCGGTCAAAATCGCGAATGCTCTCTGCAATGTTTTTCATTCCAGCACCCCGTCAATCCAGTCGGTATTGTGCAGGTCGATGCCGCTCCGGGATGGTTTTACCGCTGCGGTTGCACGCAGCCGTTTGGTGGTGAGCTGATCCCACTGCTTGCGCAGACTCGATGGGCTCAAGATGTTGTCTTTCCAGAACTCATCCCGGTTGGCCCACTGGAACAGGTCACAAATTTCGAAGTGGGTGCGCTTGTCCTGGACACGCATCAGCCTGATGGTGTTTGCCCATTCAGCCCAGTTGGGTTCCGATAGCGATGCGTTGACGGTGAGAAGCCTGTCGTAAATCCAGCGAGCGGCCTTGAGGTCGTCAGCGGATCCCCATGATTTACCTGCCGGGGTGTATATCCCGGCGGCGGCTTCTGGGTGGCGTGAGAGAAACTTTTGAGTTTTCTGGTTTCGGGATTCGTCAGAATTCCGAGACGAGGATCTTTTAATATTGTTCTTGTTATAGTCTTGGGTGTCTACCGTTTCCGGGAAGGTTTTTCCCGTTTTCGGTAATACTTTTCCCGATTTCGGGAAGACTTTTCCCGTTTTCGGTTTGTCTAAAATCCAGGCAGAAAGGTCAGTATTTATACCGACGGTTTTCATCACGCCCTGCTTTTGACTGAATATAATTTTACGTTCAGCGAGTGATTTGAGCACATCAGAAACATGCGAATCACTCAACCCTGTAAGCTCGGCAATCACCGTGTTCGTAACGCGGTCCTGCTTCTTGTTCCAGCCGTAGGTAAGCCAGATCACCGCCTCAAAACACTGCCACTCCCGGCCTGACATTCTCAGACGAGGCTTGAGCTGTTGGATCTCGTTAGCGACCTTGGTATACCCGTTCGACAGGTCGGCCATACGACCTCCCGGTTGTTCGGTTCTGTGGGGGAAATTGATAATTTCAGCTGTGTTTGACATACTTAGCTCCGCAATTACACTCCGTTTTTGCACCTGAAAGTCGGTTCTGTTAGCGCAGACCGGCTTTCGCCTTTTCTGAAGTCTTCACACTGCCCCCAGCATGGTTGTGACCATCGCCAACAGCGGCGCCGTAAGGTCCGGATCGACACGGAACATTTCATAAATCCCCTCGCCTAACTCCTTCAGTTTTTCCCTCTTCGGTGCATCGAGCATCAGAGCTTGCTTCGCCTCACTCACCTCTTTCTCCAGCCTGGCCATTCGGTAGGCAAAGGAGTCGTTTTTAACGACGCGGTCGCGGTACCGAAGCGGTAATACAGACATGATCGCGGGCACCAGCTGTTCGACGTTCTTTCGGTACGATGCGGAGTCTTCTTTGTTGTCGAGCCAGCGGAACAGCTTCACGTTCCAGACATCGGCCTGGCCTGAGAAGTCCACGCCATTAAGCTGAAGTTCTTCTGCAGCTTCTTGAATTTGAAGCGCAACAGCTACGCGCCCTTCTGCCGCAGCCCAAGCTCGGACCGCAGAGCAAATATCGCGATGATCAATACCCTGAGCTGTCGATTCGCTTTGATGACACGGGAATATCAGTCGATTAGAGGAAGCTCTGCTACTCTGTTGAAATGAAACAGTTTGCATTGTTAAGGCTCCTGTTTGGGTAAACCGTCTGTGGGGTTTGGGTAGAGATCGGGCCGCAGCTCGTGGGGAGTTACGCCAGTCGTGTTGTATATTTGGAGCACTCTTTCTGCCGGTACAACTCCCCTGTAGCGGTTTTTCCAACGACTTACAGACATTGGTTTTATTCCCAACATACTTGCTAGCTTTGTAGCAGTACCAACAATCTGGATAGCTTTAGTTAAACCGTTCATTGCGATCTCCATTCAAAATGACAGATAAATTAAGCCTTGGACTTACTTGAAAGTCAAGCTCAAGGCGAGTTTCCAAGTTTAAGCAAAAGACTTATTCTTCTAACTATGAAAGAGAAAACCTTACTTAATCCGACACTTGTCGAGCGCCTTACAGAACTGAATGGGCGTGGTATGAGCAAATCAGATATGGCGAGGATTGCTGGAGTAACTCCGCAATCTGTAAATGGCTGGTTCAAAAAAGGGGTGATTAGCAAAAAATCGGCTCTAGCTGTAGCTGACGCTGCTGGTGTCTCTGTGCCATGGCTACTCGGTGAAGACGTTAATGAGAAAAATGGGCTGAAGGCTGACGAGCAACGCCTGTTAGAACTTTACAGGCAACTCCCTGAAGAAGAACAAAAGAATATGCTTCGTATTTTTGCGCTTAGACTTAAAGAATTAGATGAGCTCTATGAGAAGTACATTAAGGGGCGTATCCGAACGAGTGAAGATTAGGTCTTCAAGCATGGCTTGCATGTTCACCATGATAAACCTAGCTTATGAAGTGGTGTTGTTTCGGGTGATTAAGATTGTAATACTATTCCATTTGTAAGAGATTGTAAGAATCACTTGGTATTGAAGTTAGTGTTTGGTAATCAATTATTTATTGTATATCTTCAGTTTAATAAGTTAATTCCATTATGATTTTTTAACTTAAGGAAGAATTGCATGACAGCAGAAATAGCAGTTTTCAATAGATCTGGGGTAGCTCTCGCTGCAGATTCAGCAGTAACTACGACGAATGGATTTTCAGAAAAAATCTACAATAACGCTGATAAACTATTCGAACTTTCCAAGGATCATCCAGTTGCAGTAATGATCTATAATAATGCTGTATTATGTCACGCTCCCTGGGAAGTCCTTATTAAAGCCTACCGTAAGACTTTAACTTCAACCCCCTTAAAAACAATAAAAGAATATAGCGATAGTTTTTTCTCTTTTATTGAGAACTGCAACAATATAATTACATCTGAAATGCAAAGTGAATATTTCAAACAATTATATAGAAATGCAATTTTACCCGACATTCTAAATAAAGTTCAAAACGAAGATGTAACTGCTTTCTTAC